>DAOVQH010000122.1 GCA_030628755.1 Candidatus Cloacimonadota bacterium
AATTATCTTAAGCTCTGTATTTGTTTTTTATAATCCTCTTTTTCAAATATATATGAGCCAGCAACCAGGATATCAACTCCAGCTTTAACTAGTTTGGGAGCGTTTTTATCATTAATTCCACCATCAACTTCGATTTCCAGATTCGGATTTTTTTCATCAGCGAATTTTCGGAGTTTCTTTATTTTATCATAAACAAGCGGCAGGAATTTCTGACCACCAAAACCCGGATTTACACTCATAATGAGTACAAAATCCAGTTGAGATAAAACAGGGAAGATCGTTTCAATTGAAGTTGCAGGATTAAGTGCAATACCGGCTTTCACACCTTTAGCTTTTAATACCGAAACCTGACGATGTAAATGAAAGACAGTCTCCTGGTGGAATGAAACATATTCGATACCCCAATCTCCAAGGGTTTCCAAATATTTTTTCGGATTGGTAACCATCAAATGAACATCAACTGGAATTTTTGAGATAGCTTTTATTTGTTTAATAATTGGTAGACCAAAAGTGAGATTCGGGACAAAATGTCCGTCCATTATATCCAGATGTAGAATATCTGCACCTGCATCTTGAACTTTTTTTATCTCTTTTTCCAGATTTGTAAAATCTGCTGAAAGCAGAGAAGGAGCAATTTTAACCATTTTTCTTCCTGGTTCTTTTCCTTTTAACTTTATCCTGTTTTAGAAAGAAAACAATATCCGAAATTTGAACATTCAGCATAGATTTTATATCTTCCATCATTTGAAATTTTCTCAGGATCAACTCTTGCATCCAAACGTTATTTGTGACAGAAATAAAAAGCACATTTTTTTCCAGTTTGTGAATAAAAGCTCTTTCCGCTAATATATTCCCAACAAGTTTTTTCCAGCCAAAAGCTATAGTTACAAAATCTCTATATTCTGGACCGGCAATCTGATAAACAAGACTCTGTAAGACTTTTCCGGTTTGGGTAAAGTCCATAATATACTGTCTTTTTTTAAGCTCTTTTGGATAAGTTTTATTCTTTTTTTAAATAAAGATTAAATCCCCACCATGAGAAAATAGCCACAGAAACAATTGCCCAATATGCTGTTCCTAATGCATTATATGCATTGGGGAAAAATTGGTCTAGATATGAAATAGCAAATAAAGCCGGGATTGATGAAAGAACTATCAGTAAAACATATCCAAGTATTCTTTTTGTATGTGCACTGTTTACCATTGTAACTGCAAAAACACCTAATCCAATAATAATTGCTGTTGCAATGAATATAAGAAAGTTTGGAAAAAATGGGAGCTTAATCTTACCAAGAGCAATGACAGGACTAAATAAGCCAATAATCAGTAAAACAATTCCAGCAATCTTATGGATTAATGTTATTGTTTTGGGATTAACCTCTGTTTTTCTATGATGTTTCTTAATATAGACATATACAAGACCAAAGACAATCGTAAAAAAAGCGAGATAAATGATAAATCCAACAACTGGAGCATCAGATGAAAATCCTAAGGACCCAAAAGCCAGTAAAAGAATAACCCAACCTGCAATATTAAATATTTTCTTCAAAGTTACCTCCCTCTATTCTTGTAATTCCTTTTTGATTTTAACTTTTATATTTGCTTTAATTTCAGTAGAAAATTCGATCTCAACATCAAAGGTACCAATTTCTTTCAGATGTTTTTCTATATTTACATTAGAACTGTGAATTTCAATTTCCATTTCAGCTAAAGCTTTGACAATATCACTTTCAGATACTGAACCAAACAGGTGATCATTCTCGTCTGCCTTTCTAATAAAGGTAAGCTTAATTTTTTCTAGTTTTTGAGCAAGAGCCTGATATTCACCTTGCATTGCTATTTTTTCTGCTTCAGCTTGTTTTTTAATTATTTCTATTTTTGAGATGTTACGTGATGTTGCCGGTATAGCCAAATTTAAGGGGATAAGATAATTCCTTGCATATCCATTTGCTACTTTAACAACTTTTCCAGCATCACCTAATTTTTTTATATCTTTAGCTAAGATTACTTTCATCAACTTTCTCCTTAATGTGAATTTTCCTAAAATTAAACCAGATATCCACAAGTCCCATTAAAACTACCAGCATTAAGATAAAATAATTTAACACCATCGAAAAAATCAATAAAAAAAGTAAAAATTTTGATTTTTTAAAGAAATTGCCCCAGTAGAAATCCAGAATAGATATTCCCTGAATCAAAAATAAAGGTGCTAACATTATTATAATATTAAGACCAAATATTTTTGTATTTGGAATTAGGAATAAAACCAAACTTCCGATCAAGATGTAAATCAGGAAAAAAGGTTGTCGTATTTCTTTGTGATTCCATTTAGACATCGTTTTTTTGGAAAGGATCAGGGAACCAAAATAAATTGCAAAAACAATCGTTACTACCCATATTCCCGTATAGAATTTCGAAAAGATATATTTGAAGCTTTCTAAAAGCTCTAAAGCAAATTCTAGCTGTTCACTGCTGTTCTGAAATGTTGAAGAAAAAAATTCTTTGTATTGTTCAAGAACCTGGGTAAAATTTTTAAGGAACATCTTTCCAAAGAAAATATGTCTTAAAATCGCATAAATAACGTTTAAGAAAAATACTGCGAGTATTGTTCTTAAGTAGCTCAATGTTCTGAAAAGACTCCCGAAGTAGATAATTGAACTTAAGCCAACACCAATCATTAAATCGAAGAAGGTTATTATATCGATGATATTTGCGATAATCAGAATTAATACGACTCCTGCAAACACAGAAAAAAAAGTGTATTTTCTATCCTGGTATTTTCCACTTAACGCTAATATAAAGATCAACCCCCAGAAAGGGGACAATGTTGCGATTAATGCCGAAAGAACTGCTATTAGAAACACGACTTAATGTCTGTCTGTATATGGAATAAGTGCCATCTGACGTGCTTTCTTGATTTCAGTAGCTAATTTTCTCTGATGTTTTGCACAGGTACCAGTGAAACGGCGAGGTGATATTTTGCCACTTTCCGAGATGAATCTTTTCATCAAACCCACATCTTTGTAATCGATAACTGCATCTTTATTTTTACAGAAGAAACATACCCTCTTTTTAAAGAAAAAATTTCTCCTTGGAGAGTATCGAGGTTTATATCTTTCATGTCCGGTTCTTTCACGGGTAGCTCTTGCAGGTGTAGTTTTTTCAGGTTCTTTCCCTTCTTTTATTTCTTCTTGCTTTTCGTTTTTAGTTTCTTCTATTTCTTTTTTTTCTATTTTTTCTTCCATTAGTTTCTCCTCAAGTTTAGAATGGCACATCGTCATCAGTAACGTTGGCATCAGGTGTTTCAGTTTCCTTTTTGGGTTCTGGTTGTTCTTCTAATCCTTCTGTGGCGAAACCTGTTTTTTCCAGGAAGGAAATCTTATTTGCAACAATCTCTGTAACCTTGCGATTCTGATTGTTGCTATCAACGTAAGAACGGGTTCGAATGTAACCCTCAATCAGCACAGGGCTGCCTTTACGAAGGTATTCGGCACATTGTTCACCACGTTTGCTCCAGACAGTAATATCGATATAGCTTGTATCCTGCACCCATTCTCCATTTTTCTGGTAACTGCGATCAAAAGCGATAGGTAATTTAGCTACAGGTGTTCCGCTTGGAAGATATCGTAAGTCGACATCTCGAGTCAGTCTTCCACTGATAATAACTGTATTGATTTTTGGAAATCTCAGTTCACTTGCCATAATATTTCTCCTCTATTATTTAGCCAGAATATTATATCTGATAAAATTTTCGTTAAGTTTGTAAAGCCGCTCCAGTTCTGAAATCTTTAGGGCGTCAAAATTGAAATGGTTTACAAAATAGTATCCTTCGGTAAAATTCCGGATAGTATAAGCGAGATTTTTTTTACCCCATTCTTCGGAGTTAAGAAGTTTACCACCCTTTTTTTTGATGAATGAATGGACTTTTTCGTTTTCTTTCTTTGCATCTTCGTCTTTAAGTGAAGGTGCGATCACAATCATGCTTTCGTACTTTTTCAGCACTTTTCCTCCTTTGGTCTTTTTATTGATCCTGAGAATTAGTAATTTTCTCAGAATAGGATATTCTCAATTTACTGTATTGATCGACCATCTGGTCGAAATCAAATTTTATATATTTTTCCAGCAGATTTTCAGAAAATTCAAAGACTTTATATAAAATTTCTTTTTCCTCTTTAGAAAAATCAGAGAGCACGTAATCAGAAAGACCTTCATAAACTGCAATTCCAACTCCGATTCTGAATCTTTTAAATTTGTCGGTTCCAAGGGCATCCACAATGGAGGCTATTCCGTTGTGTCCACCGGAACCACCTTCTCTTCTTAGCCTGATCTCTCCAAGAGGGAGATTAATATCATCAACAATAACCAGAATATCATCTGGGTGATACTTAGTTAAAATTGATGTTACTGCAACACCACTTCTATTCATATATGTTCTGGGCTTGATAAAAATAATATCATCCAATATTGCATAATAGTATTTTAATTTTTTTTTAAATTTAAAAGTTCTATTTTTTGCAAATTGGTCCAGGAGCAAAAATCCTACGTTATGTTTGTTATTATAATATTTTTCTCCCGGATTGCCAAGTCCGACTACTAATCTCATTTTTCAGAAGTTTTTTCAGGAGTTTTTTGAGTTTCTTCTTTTTGTTCTTCAGCAGCTTCCTTTTCTTCAGCTACTTCTTCACCTTCTATTTCTTCTTCTACTTCTTCTTCAACTTCAACGATTTCTTCTTTCCTTGGTGCACGTACAGCAACCAGTGTAGTTATATCGGTCATATTTGTATCTACGTTTTCTGGTATTTTAATATCTGCGAAGTGTATGGAATCTCCAATTTCAAGATTCGAAACATCTATATTAATTTCTTCAGGAATATCTTTTGGAAGACATGATATTTCAATTTTTCTGTGGAGTATTTCTAAAAGACCACCTTCCTTTGTACCTAAAGCTTCTCCAGTATAATTGATTGGAATTTCCAGGGTAATTTTTTTACCTTCGTAAAGCTCAACAAAATCTATATGAGTAAATTCCCTGGTTACAGGATGAATCTGTTTCTCTTTAATGAATGTTGTATAACTTTTTCCGTTTACTTTAATTTCAAAAAAAGCAACCTCACCTAGAGATTTTTTATAGTTTTTCAGGAAAGGGATTTTGTTCAATAATATTTTTGTTCCTTCTTTACCTTCACCATAGATAATTGCAGGGATATATCCTTCATTACGAAATTTATTTAGATCAGATCTTTTTCCCTTATCTCGTAATTGTGCTTCGACTTTTATATTCATTACTTCCTCCGTTGAAATCCCACACAGTGTGTAACTACTCTATCTAAATAAGATGCTTAATGATTCCTCAATGTGTATTTTTTTTATTGCTATAGCAAGAAGTTCTGCTATGGAAAGCTGGACTATTTTTTTACATTTCTTTTTTTCCTCAGAGAGAGGGACAGAATTAGTAATAAATAGTTTTTCTATTGGAGATTCTTCCAATCTTTGAATTGCATCTCCAGAAATAATACCATGTGCGCAGGCAGCGTAAACCTTGTTTGCACCTTGTTCAAGAAGAACTCTTGACATTTTGCATAAACTTCCCCCAGTATCAATAATATCATCGAATAAAATTGCATTTTTTCCTTTAACTTCACCAATGATATTTAGAATCTCAGACTTATCATCGTTACCTATTCTGCGTTTATCACCAATTGCTATGGCGCAGTTCAGTCTTTTTGCTAAAGCTCGAGCTCTGGCAGTACCACCTGTATCTGGAGAAACAACTACAGCATTTGATAAATCAAGGTTAGTTTTGAAGTGCCTGACGAATATCGGCATTGAATAAAGATGATCAACCGGGATATTAAAAAATCCCTGAATCTGATCGGAATGAAGATCCATAGCCACAATCCTGCTCGCACCTGCTGTAGTTATCAGGTCAGCAATAAGTTTTGCAGTAATTGGAACGCCTGTCTGATCTTTCTTATCGGATCTGGCATATCCGAAGATCGGTATTACGCAGTTGATTCTCTGTGCGGAAGCTCGTTTTAAAGCATCGATCATAATCAGCAGTTCCATCATATTATCATTAACCGGATAACATGTGGGTTGAATTATGTATGTATCGGCTCCGCGAACATTTTCATTAATTTTAACGAAAGTGTTATCGTTAGAGAATTTAAATACATCAGCATCACCCAAGGGGATACCTGCGTATTTTGCTACTTCTTTTGCTAATTCTACGTTGGCGTTCCCAGTAAATATTTTTAGCTTTGAGAACATATTTTACTTATTCTTCTGCTTTCTCTTCTGTTTTTTCTTCTGTCTTTTCTTCTGTCTTTTCCTCTGTTTTTTCCTCAGTTTTTTCTTCTGTTTTTTCTTGTTCCTTTTCTTCTTTCTTTTCTTCAGCTTTTGTATCAGCGGCAGATAAAGCTCCTTGCAATACTTCTTTGTATTTATCGATGATAATCTGCTCGATCATATTTCTGGTTTCAGTGTTTATGGGATGAGCGATATCACGATATTCGCCGGAGCTAACTCTTCGGCTTGGCATTGCAACAAAGAGACCGTTTTCTCCTTCGATAACCTTAATGTTTCTGATAATGAATGCATCGTCGATTACGATATTCACAAATGCTTTAAGCTGATTACTTTCTCTCAGAAAGACTTTTACGTCTGTAATGTTCATTTTGCTCTCCTTTTAGTTTTTGTAATGTAATTCCAATATCCTTTTTTGGAATAATATTTTGATAATTTTTCTACGGTTTTTCTATCTGGGCAGAAGCCAATTACAGTAGCTCCACTACCGGATAGTATTGCCTTATTCGCTCCATTGTTCTGCAAATATTCGATAATTTGCTTTATCACCGGGTATTTTTTGCAAACCCCTTCTTCGAGTTTGTTATAACAGTATGAAGTATCCTTGAAATGCATTAATTTTTCCCAGTCAGTATTTTCTTTTTTCGAGATATTTACTGCTTCATAAGCTTCTTTGCTGGGAATTTCAAAGCCGGGATTTACTAAAAGAATGTTGTAAATTTCAATATTATCGATTGATTTTACAATCTCACCTCGACCTTCACCCAAAGCGCTTCCACCTTTCAGGAAGAAGTTAATATCACTCCCAAAATTTTCAGCGGTTTTTTGCATTTCGATTTCTGTTAAATTCAAATCCCATAAGTCTGAAAGGGCTAAAATCGTCTGAGCAGCATTACTGCTACCTCCTCCTAACCCGGCAGAAATAG
>DAOVQH010000216.1 GCA_030628755.1 Candidatus Cloacimonadota bacterium
AAAGCTGTTATAGATATTCAGAAAAGTGGTTGCGATGTAATAATTACCGATCATCATTTAATCCTAGAAGAGACAGTTCCTCAGGCCTATGCTGTCATTAATCCAAAACAAAAAAATTGTAATTATCCTTTTGATATGCTCGCAGGTGTCGGGATAACATATTTTCTGATTTGCAAACTTGCAGAAAAGTTAAATTGTAAGGTTGATAGAAATTATCTTTTCTGGGTTGCTGTTGGAACTATTGCCGATAAAGTTCCTCTTACCGGGGTGAATAGAGTTTTAGTAAAAGAAGTACTTGATAACTGGTTTACTATTGATGATAAAAATCTAAAGAAATTAAAACCACATCTCTGGCCTGCTTCTAGCCACTATAATAGAATGGGTTCTCTTAAATATATAATTAAATTGCTGTCTAATGGTAGGCAATCAGATGGAAAAAACTTAACAATGAAATTCTTACTTGCCCGGGAAAATGAAAAAGAATCAATTATACAAGAATTAATAACCAGACAAAATGAGCAAGAAGTAAAACTGAATGAACTACATAGACACCTGAATAAAATAATACCTGAAACCATTGAAAAAAGCTTTATCTACCATGATTTTGATGATGATATTTCTTTCGACTTTTTAGGATATTGCGCATCTCAAGTTACTAAAACCCATAGAGTACCAGCCATTTTTTTGAAAAATAAAAATGGAATTATAATTGGAGAAGCACGCTGCGCAGAAGGTTTTAACCTTGTTGATGCATTCACATTTTGCAAAGAACATTTAATCCAGTTCGGTGGACATGTCCAGGCTGCTGGATTTACAGCAAAAAATGATGAAATTCACCACTTTAAAAAAAAGTTTGAAGAGTATGTAGAACAAAATAAAAATATTATTAAAGATAATAAAAAGATCGATATCGATGCGGTTTTTACTGTTGATGAATTCGATAAATTTGATGAGTATCTTAAGCATGATTATCATGTTCTTCAACCTTTTGGAAAAGGAAACCCAAACCCACATTTTCTTCTGAAGAATTATCTGCCCCAAAGGGACTATCAGAGAATTAAAGTTAAGGGTTCAGAATACAATTTGAAACAGGATGAATGCTATCATGTTGTGTTCAAGTTAAAAGGCACTTCTTTCAAGCTGGTAGATTACAGAAAAGTGAATTATTTATTGTAGGGTAGTGTAAAAAATATTATGAAAGAATTATGAAACAAAGGGAAAACCTGACAGGTTTTGAGACTTTTGGAAGCCTGTCAGGTTTTGAGGTTGTTCTAGAGAAAATATGAAGATTAACAGGGAACTTTGCGATATATGTGGAACCTGTGTGGCAGTGTGTCCGGTTGATGCAATAGTTGTATCAGAGTTTTTTGTAGAAATTGATAATGAAATATGTACTAACTGCTTGAACTGCTTAAAGGTCTGCCCTATCAAAGCTATTGAGGAAAGCGAATAATGGTTAAAGACAGATATGATGTAGTTGTAATTGGAGCTGGTCCAGCCGGGAGTGTTACCTCCAGATTTGCTGCTGAGAATGGTGCTTCGGTTCTTATGTTGGAAAGAGATCGTGAACCAGGAATACCGGTTCGTTGTGCAGAGGGAGTATCTCATAGGGGAATTGCACCGTTCATTGAAATAGACAAACGCTGGATAGCCAACCAGATCGATGTGGCAAAACTTCATGCTCCCAACGGGGAATCCGCTTATATGTACAACAATGGAACTGGTTATGTGCTTGAAAGAAGGATTTTTGATACAGCCCTTTGTGATCTTGCTGTTAAACGTGGAGCTCATCTTATTACTAAAGCAGATGCCCTGGATCTTATCCGGGAAAATAATAAAATTGCTGGCATTGAGTATAAATATTTTGGTGAGATCAGGACTGTAAAGTGTGATATGGTCATTGGTGCTGATGGCGTTGAATCACGTGTGGGCAGGTGGGCTGGTATAAAAACAGCAGTAAGATTAGAAGATATTAATACATGTGTACAATATACCCTTTCCGATATTGATGTGGAAAATAATGCCTGTGAATTTTATTTTGGTAGTACAATATCACCTGGGGGATATATCTGGGTCTTTCCCAAGTCTGAAAATACAGCTAATGTGGGGATTGGTCTTGCAGGACATCTTGCCCATGAAAAAGGACCGAAAGAGTACCTGGATGAATTTATTGAAAAACACTTTCCAGATGCAAAAATAACCTATACAGTTTTTGGTGGAGTTCCGATTTCTGCTACACTCAAAGAAATAGTTCGTGATAATATTATGCTTGTAGGTGATGCTGCCCGGCAGGTAAATCCGATTACCGGTGGAGGCGTAGTACAGGGAATGCTTGCCGGAAGTATAGCTGGCAAAGTAGCTGCTGAAGCTGTGAAAACCAGGAAATTTGATGCTAAATTTCTAAAAAAATATCATAGAGAATGGGATAAAAGACTAGGTAATACTCTGAAGACTATGTTTGAATTGAAGGAAAGATTCCTCCGTATGAACGATGAAAAATTGAATAGGATCATTAAATTCTGCCAGAAAATTCCCAGAGATGAATTCAGTCTAAAAGCTCTATTTACAGAAGCCGTTAAGGGAGATCCAGGGCTTATGATAGAAGTTGCAAAAGCTTTCATTGTAAGCAAAATGAAATGAATAAGAATCAAAAAAAAGAGTTCTTCCGAAAGACTATACATGTGAGTTCCATCATTTTACCTCTATCGTACCGATATATTTTCCATTATAATCGAAAGCTCACATTTATGGTTTTAGCACCATTAACCATTATAGCTTTGGTAATTGAAATTGTCAGATTGGAACATAAAACGTTCAAGAGGATTTTTTTAAATATTTTCGGGATAATGCTTCGCAAGCACGAGATTCATAATTTTACAGGAGCAACTTATCTGATGATATCAGCTATGTTGTGTATTGCGTTTTTTCCTTCAGATATCGCGTTTGTTTCTATATCATTTTTGGCAATCGGAGATACTTTGGCAGCACTTATAGGAATACCATTCGGGAAAAGGAAGATTCTGGGAACCAATAAGAGTCTGGAAGGTAGTATTGCCTGTTTTGCAGGGACTTTTGTTTTTGCATTATTTTTTTTGAATCCTATTGTAGCTTTAACCGGAGCATTTGTAGCAACGATTGCAGAGCTATCCAGATTTCCTGTAGATGATAATATCAAGATCCCCATATCTTCAGGGCTGTTGATGTCTTTTGTGAATATCTTTTTCTAAGGTTGTGTAACAAAAATTATGAGAAGTTATGAGATAAAGATGATTAGGCACGAAGATACTAATGAGTACATTAAATTCCCGACATATTTATTTTCTCCTTCCTCCCGAAAGCTTTCGGGACAGTTCGGAAGGAGCTAACTCCAGAAGCTTCTGCTTCTCTTTAGTTTCCGAAGCAAAAGTAAGTGGTGTCGAGTGGCTTTCGGTCTTATTAATAAATAGAAATACACTTTGCGTTTCTTCGCGTTCTTAGCGGTTAAAAAAGAGGATTGATTATGAAATTATCGTTTGTTATTCCAGTCTATAATGAAGATCAGAGTTTAAAGCAATTGTATTCAGAGATAATTGAAAATGTGAATGATCACAAATACGAAATTATTTTCATCGATGATGGTAGTACTGATAGAAGTTTTGACGTTATGAAAGAACTTGCGAAAAAAGACAAAAATGTCAGGGTTATTAAGTTCAGGAAAAACTTTGGAAAATCTGCCGGATTGAATAAAGGCTTTGAAATTGTGGAAGGTGATATAATTTTTACCCTTGATGCTGACCTGCAGGATAACCCGAAGGAAATTCCTAATTTTATTCAAAAGATTGAAGAGGGGTATGACCTTGTTACCGGCTGGAAAGAAAAACGCAAGGATCCCATTACAAAAACACTTCCTTCCAGGTTATTCAATGCAGTTACTTCAGGGGCATTTAAACTCAAGTTACACGATTTCAACTGCGGATTTAAAGCTTACAAAAGGCAAGTAATAGAAGAGCTTGATATCTATGGTGAAATGCATCGCTACATTCCGGCTCTGGTTCATGCAAAGGGATTCAAAGTAGCTGAAATTCCAGTAGAACACCGTCCACGGAAATATGGGAAAACCAAATATGGTATGGAAAGATATCTTAGAGGATTTCTCGATTTGCTTTCTGCAAAACTGGTTACCGGATATATTCATAGTCCGCTCTACCTGTTTGGAAGAATAGGTTCGATGTTTAGTATTTTAGGTTTTATCATCGGTCTTTACCTGACAATTATGAAGTTAGGATTTGGGCAGCCTCTTTACAATCGTCCTTTATTATACCTGGCAACTTTGCTGATTGTTATTGGTTTGCAATTCTTTTCAATTGGACTTCTGGGAGAACTTATTGTTAACCAAAATAGAAGTGCTAATAAGAAATTGAATATCTCTATAAAAGAAACAATAAATCTATAAACGTAGAGATTTATAACATTAAATTATGAAAAGCTACCTTCCCCAGTTCATTAAAATAATGGAAAATGCAGGATTGAATGATCTGGTTATTCATTCATTTTCTAATTATTATTACAAAGTTTTAGAAGGAGCTACAGGTAAACTATTTGAAAAAGAAATTGAACCTCCTGATGAAAATAATATTATAGATTATAATAAACTGCAGGAATCAACTTCTCCCCCGCTTGAAAAGCTGGTCGTGATCAAACTCAATGGTGGTTTGGGAACAAGTATGGGGTTGAAGAAAGCCAAATCACTTTTGAGGGTTAAAGACAATTTGAATTTTCTG
>DAOVQH010000220.1 GCA_030628755.1 Candidatus Cloacimonadota bacterium
AATTTCAGGATCGTTTGCTAATGCTCTGGCAATGCAAAGACGCTGCTGCTGACCACCGGAGAGCGAAAAAGCTGATTCATGAAGCCTGTCTTTCACTTCTTCCCATAACCAGGCATCTTTCAAACTTTTTTCAACGATTCTGTTAATTTCTGATTTTTTTATTCCTTGAATATTAAGCCCGTAAGCTACATTTTTATAAATTGACTTCGGGAAAGGGTTGGGCTTTTGAAAAACCATTCCTACTTTTGTTCTAATCGTTGTTACATCAGCTTTAGATGAATATATGTTTTTTCCATATAAAAGAACTTTCCCTTTTATTTTTGCTTCAGGAATCAGGTCGTTCATCCTGTTGAAACATCTCAAAAGAGTAGATTTTCCACATCCTGAAGGTCCGATCATTGCTGTTACTTTTTTATCATAAACAGGAATATCAATATCCTTTAAAACATGATTATCACTAAACCACAAATTTAATTTTTCTGTATTAATATGAGCTATTACCATTTTCTTTTTTTCCTTATTCTATATCTAATAATAATAGCAACTGTACTAATCAGTAAAACTAAAATTAAAAGCACTACTGCTGTTCCATAAGCAATCGGCACCTGTTTATCTGCATGGCATCCTTCTGTCATCAGAGCATAAATATGATAGGGAAGTACCATTACTTCGTCCATGATTGAGGTCGGAAGTTTTCGTGTGTAAAAAGTGGCAGCAGTAAACAAAATGGGAGCAGTTTCACCGGCAACTCTTCCGATGCTGATAATTGTTCCGGTGAGGATACTTGGAAGTGCAGTAGGCAAGATTACCTTCAAAATTGTCTGCCTTTCAGTTGCACCAAGAGCTAAAGAAGCTTCTATAAAATCTTTTGGCACACTTCTTAAAGCCTCCTCACTTGCATTTATTATTACTGGCAAAGCCAGAACACCTAAAGTTAATGCTCCGGAAAGTATAGATACATCAAAATGGAACATTCTGACAAAAACTGTCAGACCGAATAACCCATAAATTATAGAGGGAACACCAGCAAGTGTATTAATTGCAACCCTAACCATTCTGACCAACCAGAAAGGTTTTGCATAACTGGTTATAAAAATAGCAGTGAAAACTCCAAGAGGAAGAGCAGATCCGATAGAAAGGACAGTTAACCAGAAAGTTCCTACAATAGCAGGATATATTCCACCTTCGGTCATAAATTTTCTGGGAGATTCGGTAATGAATGACCAGGATAATACTTTTCCACCTTTTGAGAAAATCACATATAAAAATATGATTAAAAAAATTAAGGTGATGATGATAAATAATCTTAAAAAATTAACGCCAAGAAAAGCTTTAATTTCTCTCTTATTCATTTTTTCCTTTTAATCCCTTTCCGAAGTTTCCCACAAAGGAACTCTTGAAAATAAAATTCGGAAAGTTCTCTCTCAATTTTCCAGCTTCTTTTTCCATCCAACCTTCCGAATCTTCTTGCATAAGAATATTTTGAAAGAAAAGCTTCGGAAGGTAACATCGACTTTACGAAGTTTCCTCCAAAGAAATTCTTTAAAATAAAATTCGGAAAGTTTATGGATATTTTATTGGAAATTAATAGCATCGAAATCACTTCTAAAAATAGAGTCGCAAGCGACTCAAAAAATAACACGGTTATTTTACTCCAGATCATTTCATCTTCCTTCCAACCACAAATTCCGTGATCAAAATTGAAATAAAAGTGATTACAAACAAGACGATAGCAATCCCGAAAAGTGCGTGAAAATGCGAACTTCCAACCACCGTCTCTCCCATTTCCGCAGCCACAGAAGCTGGCATCGGACGAACAGGTTGAAAAATTCCCTTTGGAATTTGTGCAGCTCCACCTGCTATCATCAAAACAACCATTGTTTCTCCCACAGCTCTACCAAAACCAAGAATTATACTTGTCAATACACCTGATCTGGCAGCAGGGAGAACTATCTTAATTATGGTTTCCCACTTATTTGCTCCTAATGCCAATGATGCTTCACGAAGATTTTTTGGTACAGTGGAAAGTGCATCTTCCGACATACTAGAGATGATTGGGATAACCATTATTCCCAAAATGATAGAAGCAGAGAATAAATTTAAACCATTTGGAATATTGAAGATTTTTATCAAAAACGGAGAAAGAAAAGCTACTCCAAATAAGCCGTACACTATAGATGGGATTCCTGCTAATAATTCGATTATTGGTTTTAAGATCTCTCTCATTCTTGCAGAAGCAATTTCAGAAATATAGATAGCTGAACCTAAACCTAAAGGTATGGAAATTATCAAAGCTCCGAGCGTAACCAGGAAAGAGCCGATGATAAGAGAAAGAATACCGAAATCCGGAGGATCAGAGGTTGGATGCCAGGCTGGATTAAAAAGAAATTCTTTGATACTAACAATATTGAAAATTGGTATTCCTCCGTAAAATAAACTTCCGATTATTCCAAATAGTATGATAATAGTGAAAAGCGAAGCAGTGTAGGTGATTATCTTAAAACTTGATTCTTTAAATTTATTCATTTTTCTTTTTTCTTCGACTTGTAAGGAACGACGAGTCGAAACAAAATTTTATTAATTGTACCAATGCTCCGACGTTGGAACACAAATTTTTTTCGCTTTTCGTTTGCATCTGATTTATTATATCAAACCCATAAAATCGATCTTTGACGCAGGAGCGTCAGTTTTTCATTCCAACGCAGGAGCATTGGAACGAGTTATATAGAGTTGATAAAACTTCCGAAGTTTTTGAAACTTCGGAAGTTTACGAAACAGTTATCTGGCACTGATAAATCCCTGTTCTTCAACGATTTTTTGACCCTCTGGTGATAGGATGAAATCGATATATTGCTTTACCAATCCTTTTGGAGCACCATTTGTGTACATATTTAAAGTTCTGGATATTTGGTATGTATTGTTTTGTACTGTTTCTTTTGATGGTTCTACATTGTTAATTTTGAGAGCCTTAACTTTATCTGTAATATAACCCAGACCTATATATCCTATTGCTCCGGGTGTATTAGATATAATAGTTGCAACTACATTATTGGAAGCAAGCATTAAAGCATCAATTTTGATTCGTGCTCCTTTTAATACAAGTTTATTAAATACCTCATAAGTTCCTGAGGAAACATCGCGAGATATAACAACTATC
Organism: Candidatus Cloacimonadota bacterium; assembly: GCA_030628755.1. Taxonomy (GTDB): domain Bacteria; phylum Cloacimonadota; class Cloacimonadia; order Cloacimonadales; family TCS61; genus JACNIV01. The sequence goes on from DAOVQH010000220.1 coordinate 3,158, forward strand.
GGTCTATTTGGTCCTCCGATTTCTTTCCAATTCTGGATTTTGCCTGTGTAAACATCCTTTATCTGTTCCATAGTCAGGTTATTTACACTGTTCTCAGGATTGATTATCACTGCGATGCCATCATTGGCGATAATATTTTCATAAAGATTAATTCCTTTTTCTCTTGCTGTTGCTAACTCCTTGGTTTTGGCATGTCTGGAAGCATTTCCAATATCGACCGTTCCCGCCATAATTGCAGCGATTCCCACACTTGAACCGCCACCACGAACCGAAATATTGATCTCAGGATTGTTATCCATAAAAACTTCTGCAGTTGCTTGGGCTATTGGTAAGACTGTTGTTGAGCCGGAAATGATTATTTTGTTTCCTTTTCTGGCTAATATCGGAAATGCGATAAAAGCTAAAAGAGCGAGTAAAATAACAATTTTTTTCATTTTTTTTTCTCCTTTTTTTTTGACGCTGATTTTCGCAGATTTAATATGATTTTTTATGATTTTGTTCGTTAAGTTGTAATATTTAAAATAATGCATCCTTTTCATAATATTATCATAATTAATCAGCGTTCATCTGCGTCTAATTCATTTTCCCTTATTTATTGTTTCTGAGAAGATCCAGCGAAGTTGCATCATAAGTTCACTTACATCATCAGAATCATCTGCTTCAAATTGTTTCAGTTGATAGTTAGTTTGGATAAATAATTTCGGATTGTTCTTAGCATCTCTCATAATGTGATAATTGAAGCCTGCTACGATTGTGTTATATCCGTCATTGTCTGTATTTGTATCTGGATCATACATATCGTAACGAGCCAGAATATCGAAGTTGTTATTTACTTTGAAAATTGGTAATAAAGAAATAACAGTTGTGTTTACTTTTTCGTAATAATCTACGTTGGGTTTGTCTTTGTCTTTGATAAGATATTGAGCCAGCAGACTGAAAGGACCGAAAGCAAATTTTCCAACACCAGCTATCATTGCATATTCTTCTCTATCCGGATTGTCGATCATTGTGCCGTTTCCGTCATCGATTTCGCTGTCGTTTTTTGTTTTCATCATATAAGAACCACCAACTGTTACGCCAACAATCGGAGTTACCCTGATATTTACGACATAGTTCATATCTTTGTTAATATTGCTGCCAACTTTTTTGTAGCCTTCACCATTGTAAGCTGCCAGGGCATAAGTACCAAATCCGTTTGGGAAATATCCTGTTACACCAAAACCGTAATCCGTTGAACTCACAAACTTGTATTTGTCGGAAGGGTCTTTATCGATAGTTTGATAAGTCCAGTCATAGATAGTTCCGAAATAAGTTTTCATCAGACCGACTGTAATTTTGGAATCTTTGATAGGAAGCATATTGCTGAAATCAAGGTAAGCATATTTCAGTTTAAGTCCAACTCCGTCCAATGCATCATCATCGCTGAAGAAATCTACATTAAAACGACCTTTGATGTTGTTCCCGAATTTAGGTTCAAGCCGCAGATAACCTCTTTTGAGAGCCATCTCATTTTTTGTTACGTTTCCATCGATCGTCT
>DAOVQH010000323.1 GCA_030628755.1 Candidatus Cloacimonadota bacterium
AAATAGGATGAATTAACACTGTTTAAACTTTCAAAATCAATATGGATATGATCACATTTATATTTATCTAAGTTAAGATCATAGCCGTAATGTAATCTCCAATGTTTTATCAGGACATGTGGAGCAAAAATTAAATTGTATTTTCTGGATTTATAAAAATGTTCAATAATTTGCTTTCCCCACAATTTGTACGAAGTCAGTTCTGGTTTCCAATGTGGTGAATATAAGATTACCAGCTTGTCATTTGAAAAAAGTTTTTCCTTCAAATGTTTGGCATTTACAGGGTAATCTAATTTTGGATAACCAATAATTGCTGTTTTTTGTTCCTCAATAACTTTTTCTTCCATCAGGCGTTTCAGATAATATTTCCCCGGTAAGAGCATAAAATCAAACGCACCAAGCGAGGGATCAAAGCTATACTTTCTGTCCCCACATCCATGATACTGATAAATTATCTTTGGCTTAGTAACTTTTAGTTTCTTGCACATCTTAACTGTAGAATGAGAAGTAGATATTATCGCGTCGGAATTTTTCAAGTAACTAGCAGCTTTAGTCATAGTACTATGCGGTGATGGATAAGATTTCTTTTTGAAATTCAAATATCTAAACCGGAAAGGAAGCGGAAGAGTAATTATCTCACATCTATTCTCCGGATATAGGAATCGAATGTGATTCAATATAGCAGTATGTTGTTCAGAACAGGATATTAATATAACTTTGAATTCATCCTGCAAAATGGATAATTCCATCGCTACCATTGCACTATGATATAATTGATGAATCCCGTGTAAAAAGAGAAATACTATTGTTTTTTGATCAGCTATACCCACTGTTTATTTCTGAATCCTGTACAATCCAAAGTAACATTCAACATAAATTAAAAGTTTAAGTAATGACATAAAATTATTATAGTAATATTGTAATTCAATTTATAATAAAAAAAGTGGTATTATGCCTATTAAAGAGATAGATTTTCAAGGAAGGAAACCGTCCTTTCGGTGCATTTTCCATCATTAAAATAAAAACATTTTTGGAGTAATGACTGTAAATCGGATTTATATTTGTTTTTCTGAAGGTTTTCTTTCACCAGGGATAATATAGATCCCTTTCCATTCCAACGATCGATAATCTTTCTAATATCATGTTCGAATGGTGGTTGCCATATATTAGATTCATCAAAGTCAATTTGAAGCACCGGCATTGTAAAGATAAGAGATTGGTAGGAAATAGAAGAGTTATCGGAAATAAGAAGATCGGAAATAAAAAGATTTTCCATTGTATCTTTAGTTCGGATATTCCAGGGCTCAACTATATAAACATTTTTATATTTCCCTGTTTTAATGAATTTTCTGATGGAACCTAATCTACGCCAGTCATAGTAATGGGGCCGTATAAAAAGATTGTACTCATTCGAGAATTGTTCTATGAATCTGAAACTATATTTCATTAGTGTACCGGCACGAAGTTCCCATGTGGGCGCATATAGGATATTGGGACGTGATGTATCTTTTACTCTAAAATCTCTTAATATTTTTGAACGGTTAAGTTTTCGGTTTACAACATCATCGAATCTCAAATTTCCCGTCCGGACGATCTGGTCTTCACGAATATTTAACTCTTTATATTGCATTAATTTTCGCAGCCACAGGTCTCCATCTATAAAATAGTAATCAAACGGAAATTGATCTCGATCCCGTTCTTTTCTAAATCCTACACCATGTTTCATACATATTGCAATCAATTTATCGGGATTTCTGGAAAAGTGAAACCTATTTAAGCTTATCAGAATGCCGGATAACTTATCATATTTCTCATACCTCTTATAGCGCGTTTTGGGCTGGCATCCAAATATATCCTTGCTGGGATTTTTTGAGGGAAACCCAGCAAAGTTTTTCTTTAAATGTATTATTGTTCTTGGCTTGTGTATAATGAAATCTCCTCCGATATCACGATACAGAGATTTTACATAAGAGTATTGATAAATGTTACGCGCTTGATAGTAGATCTTCATGAATGCAAGTTGCCTTACTGTTAGAAAAACCTTTTTTTGTTTAAACTTCTATTTTGATTTCATCCAAAAATCTGCTTTCATCAGCTAGTAAGTGTGATTGAAATAATCTGAAATTAAAAATGAATGTTAAATATGATCACTAGATTTATATGTTGCAATCGTTCCATTCCATTTTACCTATTCTCATGTTTGATGACTCACTGTGGGATTTATTTGAGTATTATAAAAGTATTTATACGAACCATCCTTTTGAAGCAATTTTGAATGTGTTCCGGTTTCAACTACTTTTCCCTTTTCCAAAACTATGATCTTATCGGCATTATGAATTGTTGATAATCTGTGTGCTATTACCAATACTGTTCTATCCTTCACCAATCTATCTATTGCCATTTGGACTTTTTGTTCAGATTCCGAATCTAAAGAAGATGTCGCCTCATCCAGTATAAGAATTGGCGGATTTTTCAAAAGTGCTCTTGCAATAGCCAGACGCTGGCACTGCCCGCCTGAAAGCCTGGTCCCTTTATCCCCAATTACTGTCTGAAACTTATCAGGAAAATCATTTATGAACCCCA
>DAOVQH010000219.1 GCA_030628755.1 Candidatus Cloacimonadota bacterium
TAAAGAACCTGCTTTAGCTGCTCTGTTCCTATATGATAGAATTCCGACAGTACAGGTAAAAAACCTTTTTCATAAAACTTCCTGTAAAATTCCATATTCGAGAAAGAAATACCTTTTTCAAACTTTTTATGTTTTGTTTTATTAATATAAAAATCAACAAGCTTTCTTTGAAGTGAAAGATCTATATCAAGGTCTCCACCCATTTCCCTGGAAACAAACAGCTTTCCATCAGCACGAATACCTGAAATACTTGATGAATAGACATCCTTACTTTTTTCGAAAATATGAATTTCATTATTTGTATTTTTAATTCTTTCTATAAACCCGATAGCAGCCGCTCCGAAACCGATAATTGCAATTTTCATAATAATCCTTCATTTTTTTTTAATATTATGTTTCCGATATTTGAGTTACACATAAACGTCAATTAATTTCTAAATTTCAATTTGTTCTGAGACAAAATAAACATAAAAAGATTTCTTCCTTTTATTTCCTTCTCTTCTTCAAAGAGAATTTTTAACCTTAGCAAAGCTTCAGCTTGACAGGCAGGATGAGTTATATAAACTTAATTTTTTTTACACTAATTTTATTATTCTTATTTTTCTTAACTAGAACATCATATTATGAGAGTAATAAATTTCTAAAGTTAAATTTGTTTTATTTTGAATAAATTTTTTTATATAAATTCTAAACTTGACAAAGGTTTTTAAATTTATTGTTTTGAATTCGATTAAGAGATTTATAAATTATTAAATAATTTAAAAGGAGGATGAAATGAGAAGAGAATTTAAATTTTTTATGGTGATAGCTATTTTAGGTTTATTTGCAGTTTCAATTTATACTGTGCAAAATGAAGAAATGATGAATTTTAGCAAGAAGCAAGCTGTTATTAATTCATTAAAAAGGTCTTGTCATCATGTGGAAAAAGTTCATATTTCAAATCCATTTAACTTTGTTAAAGGAACGAACAAGAAGGAAGGTGTTGCCAGAGTCTTCAATAATATTTCCAACTTGCGTGACCCCATAGATGTAAAGATAAACGGTGAAGATCAGACAACGATAACTCAAGGTGATGATTTTGTTGTGACTATTTATTTTTCTGATGGCTGCTTTGAAGCAAATATAAGTATGTGGGTCGATATGAATGGTAATGGGATATGGGAAGATGACATTGATTTACTTGCTCCAGATACAGAAGCTGAAATAGTGGATAATGATCTTGATGATGAAGACCCTGCAGTGGGTGTATATCAAATTACCTTTTATGGAGATGAAGACGGACCGAACAGGGTTTCCAACCTTGGGTTATTCTTTGTAGCGGAAGATGCCGGCGGCATTGATGATGCTTTTCTTTGGATAGACCCGATTACATCAGATTATTCTGTTTCAGGCTTGGTTACTCCGGCAGCTCCTAATGTTATAATTGCAGTAATGTCCAGCGAAGAGAATATGTGGATGACTGCTACCGGTCCTGCTGGAAACTACCAGAATTTCGTGGAAATTGAAGAAACCTATATGGTCATGGCTTTTGACCCCATTGGTGTTCTTGGCGGGATGTTCCCGGATACAGTTTATGTTGATGTTTTAATAGACGGTCATATTACCGGGTATGATTTTAACTTCATTCCTGGTAATTCCTTTATTGAAGGGCATGTGTTGGATGAGAACGGTGCTCCGGTTGTGGGTGTAACAGTTTATGCGGGGGGGCAAATGCCAGGTGGTGTTTCAACTGAGACAGATGAATTCGGGTATTACAATCTTACAGTAATCGAAGGCTGGTGGAACGTTGGATTTGACTGGGATAGTCTGATTCCCGATTATTTATGTGCGGACGATGTCCAAGTCTATGTTGAAGATGGTGAAACTGTAACTCAGGATTTCTTACTCTATACAACAGACTCACAAATAGAAGGTACAGTATATCTGGATGATGTTCCTGCAGCCGGATTTGAGATAGATTGCTGGAGCGATATAGGAGGAACGGAAACAGATAGCGAACCGGGTGGTGGTTATGTTCTTCATGTAGCTAGTGAGGCTGATGCCATGGGTGGATATAGCATTGATGTTGATATCTGGGACATTCCGGGAGTCTATGTAGTTGAATATTACAATAATATTATGTCTGGTTCTACTGGAATTGATTTCCATATTTATACTGTCACAGGTGGAGTTGAAGGACATGTATATGATTCTGTTACTCTTGAGCCTGCACAAGATTGCTGGGTAAATGCCTTCGATGGTACAAACTGGTTTGGTACTGGTATAGATGATGAAGGATTTTATCAACTGCCACTTCCTAATGGAACCTACGAAGTTTATGCACAGGGTGAAATGTACTACCAGCAAACAGTAGAAAATGTTGTTATTGAAGATGAAATGATCACTCTGGATTTTTATTTAGATCCGATTTCTTTTGATGGTGAACTTGAAGGTTATGCTTATGAAGAGGGTACAACCGATCCTATCGAAGGAGTTGATGTCTGGGTACACAGCGACACTTACTCTACAGGAACATACACAGATGAATTTGGTTATTACCACTTTGACCTTCCAAATGATGATTATACTCTCAATGCATGGCATGTTAATTACTATGGTGTTTATATAGAAGATATTGTTATCAATAACAACATAGTTCAGCAGGATTTTGAGATGGAACCTGTATCATTCGACGGTTCTCTTTCGGGATATGTTTATGAAGAAGGAACTACAAACCCGATCATAAGTGCAAACATCTGGGTGGGAACTCAAGGGTATTGGAATTGGACTTATTCAGATGGAACAGGTTATTATTACTTTGACCTGCCGAATGGAACTTATTCGTTAGATTGTTGGAAGGATGGTTATCTGGGATATCATGTAGATGAGATCGTTATCAACAATGATAATGTTATCTATGATATTTATATGGTCCCGGATGTTGGTGCTGATGATGAAGAGTTAATAACTTTACCTATAAGCAGCTTATCTCAGAATTTTCCCAACCCTTTTAATCCGTCAGTTGCCGGAGCCGGACGCAGTCCAACAACAACTATCTCGTTTTCATTAAACACCGAAATCACCGAAGACACCGAAATAATTATTTATAATATCAAAGGACAGAAAATAAGAACTTTGGAGTGTGACGAATCTCTCGTCACAAAAGCCCCGATGTATCGGGACTACTCCATAACCTGGGATGGGAAGGATGATAATAATATACCAGTTGGAAGTGGGATTTATTTTTATCAATTATTGATCGACGGTAAACCTGAAGCAAGTAAGAAGATGCTCCTCTTACGCTAACCCGTACTCTTCATCCTTTTCATCCTTCGCAGTAGCTTGCTACGGAGAATGGACGTAGTTCATCCTTCGTCCCGAACGCTTTCGGGACTACGGAGAATGGATACTACGGAGAACGGGCGCAGTTCCGAAAGCATTCGGGACGGAGGGTGGAAGATACAGAGGATGCGTGCTTTTGAGATAATATGGAAGGTTGGACTGGACTTCACAACGGATTTATCCGTGGTGGAGTTCAGAATAAAAAGAGCTCGAGTTGAGAACAACCTTAGATTCTGGTTGTGTGATTGTGCATTCTGAACTCCACCCGCCTTTGGCGTATGAAGTCCAGTCTGCTAAGTCGACTACTCCATATCTCTTGATTTTAAATTCTTTCTAAATCCTCATCTAAATCAATACCTCTCATTCTGTGAACATCTTCCAGATGTAATTCCAGTTCTTTTGCAATTTCTTCACTATCCCATCCATTTTCTGCAAGTTTCAATACCATTCTTTTCTGGAATTCTTCATCTCCAAAACCTTTTGTAAAACGAAGGCTTTTTTCTTCAAATTCAGGTTCAGGTTTCTTCTTCAGAAGAAGAATCAAAATAATGATTACAACAGTAATTAGGATAAGTCCAAGAGCTAGAATTATTAGCATTTTTGTACTCATGGTACTTTTTAATTTTTCAAAGAAAGATTGAGGTCTAAAAACTTGTCTTTGTTTTTGTAAGGTTGCTTCAGGTTGGGCAGTACTATCCTCTTGAACTAAAAATACCTGTTCAGCTTCCAACTTTTCAGCAATACTCTTATATTTAGCAACTAAATCTTTTTTGCCCGTCATTTCATAAAAGCTGGCAAAGCTCTTCAGTTCCTCGACAGTTTTAGGATTCTTTGTAGTGAAAATATCAAAAACAAGTTTAAAAACTTCTCCCTTCAATTCCAAAGTTTCCAGTTGATACATTTCACCAGTAATAAGCTGACGAGCCTGGTTGATTGTAATTATAATCGTGACTTTATCTTCTGTTACCAGAAAATCGAAAGCCTGCAAAACTTTGCTGTCGGGAATCTTTATATTCCGGATGGTAGCATCTTTCCGGCAGTTTGTAAAATTGATTTGTATATCTCCCTCATGCTGCAAAATTGAGTATTGAGGTTTGGAAGCCAGAACAAGCACAGTACGATCGATCATTCCATAATCTTTGTGGTAAACATCTATTAAATAATTTGCTCCAAGAAGTGTAAAAAAAGATAAAAATATTACAAATAAGATCGCTTTTTTCATTTATTCCCCTGAGAGATTTTATCTATTTTTTAACTTTCAATAAATTACTACAAATTTTTAAATTTCTTCTACTTTTGTCAATATTAGAATTATTAATGTTGTTTATATCTTTTTTCTGAGTTGATTATAAAGTGAGTATCTGGCTTGAGATTTATTTTAATTTTCTCTTTACAATTTGGAGGTTTTTCTGGAA
>DAOVQH010000169.1 GCA_030628755.1 Candidatus Cloacimonadota bacterium
ATATATTCCAACTATTGTGAATAAGATATGTAGGATAGGCATATTCCCAAGGATAACATTCATATTGTTCGGTTATGATAATGGAATCTGGAGGAGCTAAAGGTGACAAATACGGTTCATAATCCACAATTCCATAAGCTGGATTATCGTTACCATCAATAATAGAAACATCAATAGGTGAAACGGTATCCCAAACAGTATTTTCAGCTTTCACATCCATGGCACTGGCATTATAAACGCTATATTCTTCGCCTGTATAAAAAATATTATCATAAATGCAATTATAGCCATCATCGTCTGTGCTGGTGTTTTCCAGATCTCCCAGATTGGCAGTGGCATCGGAAGCGAGATAGAACCCGGTATAATTGCCGGTAACCTCATTGTAAGTGAACGTTCCATTTGCCCCGGAACCATAAAGCATTACACCCGCTCCGGAATCTGGGTCACCTTCCTCGAAATTATTTGAAATCAAATTATCCTTGTAATAACCTTTTGCATTGTATAGATAGATGCCAGTATAATTATAAGAAATTGTATTGTTCTCCACTGTCGGAGTCATTTCATTATAATTGAACAAATTCCCCATAGTGATGCCCTGCTTGCCGTTGTGATGAATATAAGAATTGGAAATGGTGGGACTGCAATCGTGGGCACTGTTTTGCAAAGCAAGTTGAATAGCACCATGAAATTGCGTTCCCAATCCACATTGTGTAACTTCACAGGAATCTATAAGAGCATTTGAATTATCTGTTATGAGAATTCCATTCTGTTCACAATCCCAGATTTTAGAATTTTTTATCTCCATATAGGAAGGTGTTGTGCTGGTCAAACCCGAAAAGTGAATTGCCTTTTTATGATTTTCAAAAGAACAATGATTTATTAATACCGGACTATTTATTGAATTGATGCCATAATCATTAATGTCGTTAGTATCTTCTATATAACAATAATAGAATTCACTCTGCTGGATTTCACTTTCCAGGCGGATACCGCCCCAACTCAAATTATTGAAACCGAAAAAACGAATTGAATCTGCTTCTGCTCCAATAGAAAGAATATTTCCCTCAGCAGTGATCTGGTAATATCCTTGAACTGATACTATAACACCGGGTTGTATTTCTAATGTTTCACCAGCAGGAACAGTTATATCTCCAACTACATTGTAAGGATTATTTTCTGGTGACCACAATCCGGATTGATTCCCGGATACATCGATAGCCACAATGGATAAATTACAGAAAATAAAAATAAAACTAATTATTATTCTCATTGTTTCTCCTTATTCCCTTAACCTCTCATTCCGAAGCTTCCGCTTCCAAAGTGCGAAGTAGAAACTTCGCGAGTTATCCCCTTCCCATCCGGCAGCTGCCGGATAGGAAGGAGGATTTTTTTCTCTCAAGAACATCTCTCACTACGAAGCTTCCGCTTCGGGGTGAGTTCTTGGACCAACGCTATTTAATAATTATCTTTTTCAGCATCTCATAAAAAAGAGAAACCGGAAAACCCATCACATTAAAATAACAACCAGAAAGTCTTTTTATAAATTGACATCCAAATCCCTGAATTCCATATGCTCCAGCTTTATCAAGAGGTTCTTTCGTTTTAATATACTCATCAATTTCCTGAGCACTAAGAGGTTTGAACTCAACCCGTGTTTTTTCAAAATCAGAAATCAATTGGTGTTTATATGCAATGGCTACCCCAGTATATACATAGTGATAAGTATCTGAAAGTCTGGTCAGGAATTCTGCTGCTTGATATACATTTCTAGGCTTACCTAAAACTTCATTATTAAGGTAAACAATAGTATCAGCAGCTACAATAACATAATCACTTTGGACCTTCTTTCTAATTTCAATTGCCTTGTTTTCTGCATGAAGTTTTACCAATTTACGGGGATTATTATTAATGATATCTTCATCGATATGAGCAGGCATTTGAAGAGCATTAATACCAATAAGATTGAATATTTCTTTTCGTCTGGGAGACGCTGAAGCTAAAATGACCTGCTTATTTCTTAGAAGATTATGGATCATAATGATAATCTTTCCTTCCAAATATTTGAAAAACTAATTATTAATTTTTATATTTCATTCGGGTTAGTTGTCAATAATTAAAATATCCTTGTTTTAGAAAAACTACTATTCAATCCACGAATTTATACTCAAAAGAGAATAAATTCAATAATCTTGACAATTAATAACTAATTCTAAATTTATCTGCCACAGAGGATTAATGAAAGTCAACGGAAAACTTAGCAGCAGGATGTTTAGAAAAACAATTTGGATTCTAAATAAACATAAAATCCCTTTCTGGTTGGATTCGGGAACATTATTGGGAATAATAAGAGACAAAAAAAGTATTCCCTGGCATAAAAATATTGATATCTCAATTCCAGGAAAATACTTTGAAAAATTTAAAGCGCTTGAAAAGGAATTTGCACCTCAATATAGGTTAAAAGAAGTAATTGATCTTTCTGGAAGAAAATGGATTCCTAATGACTTTTCAAAGATTGTAATTTTAAAAAAATGGAAAAGAAGTAGCAAAGCAGGATTAAAAATAAGAGTAACATTTAAATATAAAAAAGACGATAAATACATTTGGGTAGATAAAAGAAGCTGTAAATGGGTGCATTCTCATTATTTTGAAAATCTAGATAAGATTAATATAAATGACCAGGAATATCCTATTCCCTCTGATGCGGAAAATTATCTGAAAGCAAGGTACGGAAACTGGAAGAAAGTACAGAAATACTGGATAAGCAGTATTCACGATCACTCAATAGTTGATGATGAAATTATCCAAAAAATTCCTACTAAGAAAAGAATAAAAAAATATATAAAGAAAAGAATCCAATTGCAGGGTAAATATTTCATTCGGATGAAAAAATTGATTTTATATACAATTAAAATTCTGGAAAAGAACAATATTCCCTACTGGTTAGATGAGGGAACATTACTTGGAATAATTCGTGACGGAGACCTCTTACCCTGGGACCACGATGCCGATATGGGAATACCAGGAGAATATGCAGAAAAGGTCTGGAAGATCAGACATAAATTTTTTCCAGTATTCGTTGTGAAAAGAAAAATGACTTCAAGTTTATGGTTGCCTGGAAGATTCCGTTCATTAAAATTAAAAACACCCTTTGAAAGGTTATTTCAAATAAATTTTCATATTGACCTTTTTTGTAAATATAAAGTTGAAGATCGTATGCACTGGATAATAATGAATGCGCTGAAACACTCTGAAAGCAAGTTTTTCGATAATCTGGATACAATAAACTGGGAAGAAAGAAAGGTTAAAATTCCATCTCATGTAGAAGAATACCTTGAACTGAATTATGGAAATTGGAGAGTTCCTGATCCTGATTTTGATCCGAGTGTGGACAATGGAACCATCGCAGAAAGAGGATTTTAAAATAAATAATGACTAAAAATAAAAAAGTAAGAAACAACTTCACAGAATACAACATCAGAATGTTTAAAGATTTTAAAAGATCAATAAAGCATGCTATTTTTGATGAGACTTTAACACTCTATATTTTAAGACCTATAGCATTTATCTTTGTTAAAATGTTTTATAAAACATCGATTACACCTAATCAAATATCGTTGATGACTATAATTGTTGGTATAATTAGTGGCTTTTTCTTTTCCAGAGGAACTTTAACCTTCTTTGTAATTGCAGGTGGATTATACTTTTTTAGCATGGTTCTGGACTGTGTGGATGGAATGATAGCCCGTTTGAAAAATAGTGGAACTGCTGTTGGACGGATTATAGATGGAGCTGCTGATTATATAGTTGGAATATCAGTTTATGTTGGTTTAGGAATAGGTTTATCTAATGCAAACTATCAACTTTCCTTTTCTCTTTCAATGTCTCATTGGACACTTCTCCTAATTGCTGCTGCAAGTCAGATATTTCATGCCATGCTTGTAGATTACTATAGAAATGAATTTATGGCACATGGTCTGGGTGAAAATAAATCCACCTGGGAAGAGAAGAAGCATTTTACTGAAGAATTGGATAAAATAGAGCATGAAAAAGGAAAACTTCTGGATAAGATTCTTATTGCTATCTATCTGGGATATTCACATCTTCAAGTTTTTCATTTAGATGAAAAAGAAGAATATGACCGTGAAACATATTATCATGCCAACAATATGTTAATTCGTCTCTGGTTCTGGATTGGACCAACTGCACATGCTTTTGTATTTATCATATCAGCGATTTTGTTCAGACCGATAATTTTCTTCATTTATACAATTGGAGTCGCAAATATCTGGATGATTGTACTCTGGATAATTCAAGTTAAAGTAAATAAAAAAATCCTTATAAACAACAAGAGATTATAAGGATTTTATAAGAGAATTTCTTAAGCTTTTTTTAATTCATATCTCCAGACAAATGTAATCATAATTGCAGCTAAAATTGCACCAAAAACCCAGAAGCCAAAAGCTGCATCCCAACTGAATTTCTCAATTAAATAACCAGTTCCAACACCTGTCAAACTTGCACCAACATAACCCATAGCATCAATAAATCCTGTAACAGATGAAGCAGCTTTTCGTGTACCGAAATCAGCAGGTAGAGCTGCTACAAGAAGTACATGAGGTCCAAATGTGAAAAACCCGATAAATAATAAAATTACTAAACTGATAATCCAATTTGCTCCAGGAACTATTCGATAAAGATAGCAGAATATAGCTAATAAAATTAACATTATAAATGCAATCGGTGCTCTGCGATGCTTGAAAATATTGTCTGATGCCCATCCGGCAAAAATTGCTCCAAGTCCACCAGCAACAGGAAAAGCTATTGCTTTGTAAGCAGCTAATGAAATCGTGGCTCCCTGTTCTTCGAACATATAGGTCGGTGCCCAACTCATAAAACCATATCGAACAATATTCAAACCAAAAAGAGCAAAACCAGCTAACCAGACATAAGGATTCAAAAGCGTAATTCTTAAAGTCTTTTTAAAACCAATATGATGATCCTTATTAATTTCACTTTTTTCAATTCCCAGTTCCTGTTCCTCCAAACTTGGCAGTCCCACTTCTTCCGGTGCATTACGTGCTCTTATGTACCAGTGGATAGCAAGGAAGATACAAATCACAGCTGGAATCCAGAAAGTGAAACGCCAATTTAAGTATTTTACAATCGTACCTGCCAGAAACCAGGAAAAAGCACCTCCCAGAATATAGCTTGTACCAAGTCGTCCTGATATTTTGCCCCTGATCTTTTTGGGAAACCAGTTTGCTTTTGCTTTCACTGTAGGTCCCCAACCCATTGACTGGAAGTATCCGTTCAAACCCCAAATGATAGCCATAATAATAATAATACCTGCACTAAAACCGAAAATAATATTTAGAATTGCAGATGTAACCAGACCGATAGTAATGATTCTACGTGAGTTAATTTTATCACCAAGCTGACCATTTATGAACTGTCCAACTGCATAAGCAAAGAATAGACAGCTGAGAACGACTCCCATGCTCGTTTTTGTTAACTCAAATTCACCCATTATCCTGGGCATTGCAATAGAGATATTTACTCGTAAAAGGTAAAAAGATGCATATGTTATCCACATCATCCAGAACATTTTCTTTTGCCAGAATCTTATTTGAGTTGAAGTTTCAGAACTGTTTTTCATCCTTTTTTTCTCCTTTCATTTTTCTCCAATTAAAATTACATATTTTATATCAATTAAGCAATCTCCTCTGATAATTTTCATATTATAAGCTTTTTTAAAATAATTGGGTGCACAAATATGCATCTCAAAAATCTTATCCTGAGTTTTTGCTGGAAGACCGCTCTTTTCAAGCCAGTTATTTATACTCATCCTTGGCATTATAAA
>DAOVQH010000256.1 GCA_030628755.1 Candidatus Cloacimonadota bacterium
AGCCGATTAAATCACGCTAATGAAACACTTATGAAACGAAAATGAGCCGATTATGGGACGATTATGGTGCGATTATGGGTCGAATAATCTGATGTTACTTTTTAAGAATATAATAGAGTGATCTGCCATCTCCAATCCTGATCAGTAATTTCTTTTCAATCATCTCATTTAAATCTCTGATAGAAGTATTTTTGCTAGTTTTATTAATTTCCTGGTAGATTTTATTGGAAATTCGCCCTTCTTTTTTTAGATAATCAACCGCTTTTATCTGTCTCTCATTCAGATTTTCAGTATTGGGATATTCTACAGGATATTTATTTTTTTTGAACTGCAAGACAAATCCTGTCTTATCCTCTGAAATCATGGGTTCATCTAAACCTGCCTGATTTAGAGCTTTAGTAATTCTTCCAAACCCGGAGCCATATTCTTCCACAAATCCTGCAAGATAGAAAACATTCATTATCAAAGGATTTCGCGAAATCGAAGGATGTGTTGTTTTCAATCTTTCAATTGTCATACCTTCCGGAAGAGAACCGGGATTATAAAACCAGATATGATCATCAAAAATTTTTATCTGAATCTGGATATTAAATTTAAAATAATCCCTATGAATTACAGCATTAAATAGTGCTTCTCTAATTGCTGGAAGTGGATAATCCCAGATATCCTTTCTCTGAAATGAATCAATGATCTCATATCTCACATTTATGAATTGTTTGATAGTTTCTTCAGCTTCTCCGACAATATCAAAAAGATTTCCTCCAATTGTCCTATCTCCAATTATTGTCGATTGATCCTTAAAACGACCGATACGAACAACAGTATTGATAAAGTATTTTTGCGGGTCTTTTCCAAAAAGCATTATTGCAGCATTTGTGAGTTTATCCTCATCTATCAGTTTTAATTTCTCCAGTACATTTTGAATACTATCTTTTTCATCTCCTGCCTGCAAACGCCCGTTTTCTATTGCCATTCGCTGAAAACGTCGGATGGTTTTCTCTTGGATATCTTCGAGAGTATAATTTCCTGTGAAACCATCCCAATTTATCCCTTTTATGAAAAAATTCCGTAATTCATCATCCTTCATTAATCTCGTAGTATTGCCGACTCTTTTGTAATATTTTCCTTTGTATGAAATTGGAAGATTCGATTCTTGAATGGATATTTTCATTATCGGTTTATTTTCTAACGTAATTATCTCCATCCCTGGATGAATTCCTAATAAATTAACAATCCGATTTACAAAATTTTCAAACTCCTTATTTGAAATACTAATTCCTTTGATATTGCCTTTATTAGTTACACCAATAAGTATTTTGCCGCCTTTTGTATTGGAAAAAGCTGAAATTGTTTTGAAAACTCCCTCGTTGAATTCTTCTTTGTATTCGAATGTTAGACTTTCGGGTTTCATATTTTTTTTATATCTCAATTTTTGCATTTTGAAAACCGTTGAAACTGTTATCTTTTATTTCGATTAGATAATTTCCCACAACTAATCCGTCTGAGCCTGAGTAAACAGTTGTGGGTTTCTCTCTCTAAAATTTGAACATTTTTTAGCATTTTTAAGCTCAAATTTTTCTCTTTGTTTATTAGCTTCTTTTATATTTTTGAATTTGAATATACCTTTAGGATAAATTATTGGCGAAAGTTTATTAGCATAGTTCCAGAGTTCAGCCACTTTTGTAAAATATACTTCATCTGGATGGAAATTCCAGAGAGCTTTTTCTGCTTCCTCAAAAGTTCTGTATTTATAAATTGGCATAAAATTTACCTTTCATATTGTTTTTTACTCATAATTCCCTTTTTCTTTAATAAGCTCTTTCAAGAATATTGCATCACCTTTATCTTTAGATCGGACAGTATCTTTTTTTAATTTATATAATGTTTCCGGAGTTGCAATCTTAATTTTAATCCCATGAAATTCTATAATTTTAAATTCCAGATCTTCAAATCCAAAAACCTTACCTATATGTGTAATAATATCAATATAAAAACCATCAGGAGTTCCATATCGAATAACAGGATAATTTTGCAATTCTTCTAAAGTTATTTCTTTTATGGAAAGATCCTCATAAACACAATACAAAGCTTTTCTAAGTTTTTTAATATTCGTTGGAACCATTCTTACAAAAATGTCTATGTGTCTGGTTAATCTTTCAATACCATGAAGGATTAAAGCAACACCTCCTATCAAAATATATTCAACTTTATGTTCATCAAAAGCTTTGAAAACTTTGATGAATTCTTTGAATTGATTTTGCATGCTTTTTTTCTAAACCTTTAAGTTTCTTTTCACTTTTTATCATTTTAAATCCATCCTTTTTATATGAACAAGCCTATGTCCAATCATATCCAAAGCTGCTTGACTTTGTTCCAGAATTATATATCCAATTAAAGGTTCATAAATACCATTTTCAGGTTTCATATCCAAAAACACAACCTCATTATAAATGGAACGAAATCCTTCAATCTGTATGCGGACTGGTCCATAAATTTCACCCTTAATAGTTTCTTGAGTTGCTGTTTCCATTTCAACTGTATCAACCATTTTAATATCACCCAATCTCTCCTTCCAAGCTTTTGGTAAAATCATATATGAAGCTCCAGTATCCACAAGTGCATCACACCTGATACTTTTTGAGGGATCTGCTACATTATCTATTTTTACAGAAGTAATTAATCTTCCCATTTTTCCTCCATTTAATCAACTTTGCGAAAGTTTGATCTCCAACTTAATTGGGGATTCACAAAGATTTTAATACGAACTCCCACCAAAAATAACTTTTATACCTTTTTTCATCATTTCGATTCCATCTTTTGTTGCTCGTAAAGCTTTATAGAATATAACATCACCGATCTTTTCTGCGTTTGCATTTCGTTCCTCTTCAGGAAGGAAATATGTTCCCATAGTATCCATCTCGCGTGCTGTTCCATCAGATTCATATTTAAAAGTCAAATTAGTGCCTTTTTCTAGAACCTTATGCATATTCTCAGTCCAGTTGAAACCTTCCATACCAAGATCCGGATTAATGTAAATATGAGCAGAAAGGCTGACACCCTTAATTCCACTTTCTTTAAGCTCTTTTGCACATTTTATAAAATTCTCCGGACTCACACCATTTCCAATATTTATTTCATAGAGAGGAGAAGTCATATCATCGCGGAGATATTCGCTCATGATATTAAGCAGCATTCTGAACTGCATAAGATTCTGGGTAGCAAGAAGCATGGAGATTTTAATATAAAGATTTGGGATATCCCGTCCATAATAACAAATTGCCACAATTGTACTCCAGCTTGGATTAAGGAAGAAATCTGCACCTGTAGCGAGCGCTGTACGAGTAATTCCATCCAGATAAATAAGATGATTATCATTCGCTACTTCAATGCCACCAAAATTCCCGAAGAAAGTTCCCTGGTTTTTCAAAATTAAATTGGATAACCCATTTCCTGCATCTGCTCTTTCGAATTTTTTTCCTGTGAGTTTTTCAAGTTCTACAAATCTTTCCTCAGGCTGAGGAATACCTATTAAATTCGTGCTGCAGAATTTTGAACCTTTCATAATATTTTCAGCCATTGTAAGAGTCGCCATAAGATCACCATTATAAACATAATTATCAGTTAAAGCAACAACTGAAATAAACTCGGAAGGGACAAAGCACGGCACATCTGTAGAAGCACTTTCGGCAATTCGTTTCATTGCACGATGTGTAACTTTTGCCCCTTGCCAGCCAGAAACTTGTGCAGTGGCAACTCCCAAATTGCTATTATAAGAAATGTTGTTCTCTTTTTCAAAATCACTTACTTTCGCAAATTTTTTAACCAATTCTTCAGCTTCTTCTATCATTTTTCCGTAACCTTTTTCAGCTAAGATTTTTCTGCGGGTTTCAAAATCACGCATTTTTTCAATAGTTTTAGATATTACCTTTGCTCCTCCGTGATATTCTTTTAATGCATCCATTACTTTCCTATCAGCATCGGACAATAGTTTAAATTCCATCAT
>DAOVQH010000198.1 GCA_030628755.1 Candidatus Cloacimonadota bacterium
ACCAAGTTCGTTGAATTTGCCCAATAACCATTTTCGTTGCGGAAGTTTATCCAGATATTCTCGCGTAAACTTGTTCTGCTGTTCGTCCCATTCTTTTACTTCCTCGCTGTCGTCATCTTCCAACCATTGATAATCGTCTTTGATTTCTTTTCCGTGCAAAGTTTCAATTATTGTTCTTTTTTCTGTTTTTGGATATTTCATCATCTCTCCTTTTTTTGCCACTGATTTTCACTGACTAAAAACTGACTTCTTTTGACAAGATTACAGGATCGGCAGGATTTATAAGATTTTCTTATGTTCTTTCAACCGTCCTGGTTGGAACACTTGTTTTCATATTCCCCGAATGAACCGTAAATTCATCGGTTCGTTTTAAAGAATTTCTCTGACGGTAAACCGTTTTCAAGGTTTGTTTCAAAGCAGGAGCTTTGAGTTACGATGCAAATTTACCTTCCGAAGCTTTCTTCTAATTTTTCTTACGTAAGAAGATTCGGAAGGCTGCAAATCTAAAACTTTCCGAATCTTAGTTGAAAGTACTCCTTCGTCTGAAGCTTCGGAAAGTCGGTAACACAGAGAAAATCTCCTCTTGAAATTTATACGCCTTAGGCGTAGGAGTCCGACTTTAGTCGGGATGTGAGTTTCCCTTTAAATTCTTTCAATCCATGTTTATCCGTGTGTATCTGTGAGCTAACTTAGTGCGCTTCAAACCAATCTTTGCCAATTCCAATATCCACAGTGAGAGGAACAATATCGGAATATTTTTTCGGGAGTGCATTCTCCATTTCTGTAACGATCAGTTCTTTTGCAAAATCGAGTCTCTCTTTTTTCACTTCAAATACAAGTTCATCATGAACCTGGATGATCATTTTTATGTCGGGATTATTTTTAATTTTCTCGTTCAAATTTATCATCGCTATTTTGATGATATCGGCAGCACTGCCCTGGATCGGCATGTTGGTAGCCACGCGTTCTGCTTCTCGCATCTGCATTTTATTGGAACTGTTCAGTTCTGGAAGATAAAGCTTTCTGTCAAAGATCGTGGAAACGTATCCATCTTTCCTTGCCTGCTCTATCCCGGATTCGATATAATCTTTTATTGTGGGAAATTTACTGAAATAATTCTCGATGAATTCTACAGCTTCTTTGCGGGAAATATCCAGTTCATTTTTAATGCGGTGCGGACCCATCCCATATATCAGACCGAAATTGATGATCTTGGCGTAACGACGTTGATTAGATGTAACTTGTTCTTTTGTAATATCAAAGATAATACTTGCAGTTTCCTGGTGAATGTCCTGGTGACTTTTAAATGCATTTATCATTCTTTTATCTCTGGAAAGAATTGCCAGTATCCTTAGTTCAATCTGGGAATAATCTGCAGCGAGAATAACTTTATCTTTACTCTCTGTAACAAATGCGTTCCGAATTTCTTTGCCCAGCTCGGTTCGAATAGGAATGTTCTGCATGTTTGGATTTGAACTTGATAACCTTCCTGTAGAAGCAACGGTTTGATTGAAGGAAGAATGCACCCGTCCTGTTTTTGGATTTACCAGGTTTGGCAATGCTGTAACATAAGTAGATTCCAATTTAGTTAGCTGACGATATTCCATCAAAAACCTGGCAATTTCATATTTTGTCGATAATATTTCCAGAACTGAAATATCTGTTGAGTAACCTGTTTTTGTTTTCTTGGTGGGTTCGATTCCCAGATCTTCAAAAAGCACTTTTGCCAATTGTTGGGGAGAGTTCAGATTGAACTGAGAGCCGGCAATTTCATAAATTTCCCGGGTTAGTTCACCGATCCTTTTCTGGTTACGTTTAGAAATCTTCGCTAATATTTTCGTATCGATCTTCACTCCGTTCAATTCCATTTTTGCCAGCGAGCGAAAGAGCGGCATTTCTATTTCTTCAAAAAGTTCTTTTAAATTTCCCTGCGATAATTTCTTAGAATAAATTTCATAAAGTCGGAAAGTGACATTTGCATCTTCTGCCGAGTATTCAGCAGCTTGATCTACAGACACCATATCGAACGTTATCTGCTTCTTTCCTTTGCCGATAAGATCAGAAAGCGGGATCATTTCGTGGTGCAGTTCACGTTTACTGCAGGCAGCCAGTGCATGACGCGAAGTGGGATTGAGCAGGTAATCGGCTATCATTGTATCGAATACTTCATTTTCTATTTCCCAGCCTGCATTCTGCAAAACCATAAAATCATATTTGATGTTGTGTGCTATCAGCAGCTTGCCCAGAAAATTCTTTTTCAATTCTTCCAGTACTATTTTTTTTGGCACATTTTCCGCCATCTGATGAGCAATGGAAATGTAATAAGCTTCATCATTTTGAGCGCAGAGTGAGATTCCCACCAGTTCTGCCAGCAGCGGATCAGTGGAAGTGGTTTCTGTATCGATGGCAACTACATCTTTTCTTTTCAATTCCTGCAGCATTTTTTGAAAATCTTCTTCGTTATCGATAAGAACTGTTTCGAATTGTAGAGACCTTGCTTCTTCCGCAAAATCGAACTCTGCTTTGAATTCCTTTTTAACAGCCGGCTCTTCACTCACTGCAATCTTCTTAAGTATCGAGTTCAGTTCATATTCTTTCAGGAAATTTACGGCATTTTTCAACTTGCTTTTATCGAACAGGAACGTTCTGTCATCTGCAATTTCCAGCGGTACATCCCGCACAATAGCAGCCAGCTTTCTGGAAAGAAAAGCATCTTTTTTAGATTCTTTCAGCTTTGAACGTGTTCCTTCCGCAGATATATTATCTAAGTTTTCGTAAATATTCTCCAGAGTTCCGAATTCCTGCAGAAGTTTGGCTGCACCTTTGGGTCCAATGCCACGAACACCGGGAATGTTATCGGCACTGTCACCACAGATAGCAAGGTAATCTACGAACTGCTCTGGTTTGAGTCCGTATTTTTCGATAACACCATCAAAATCGGTAACCTTTTCTTTGGATGGATCGTAAAGCGTAACCTGCTCATCCACGATCTGGGCGAAATCTTTATCACCGGTTACTATAATAACATCGAATTTATCTTTATACTTCTCTGCCAGCGTTGCCAGCACATCATCGGCTTCATATCCTGCTTTTGAGATCTCCGGGATACCGATGAGTTCAAAGAATTCTTTTATAGGTTCAACCTGAGCATGCAATTCTTCCGGTGCCGGTGGACGGTTCGCTTTGTAAGTATCGGTTATTTCGTGCCGGAAGGTTTTCTCCCGACGGTCGAACGAGATGGCAACATGTTGCAAATTGTATCTTCCCACCATTCGCAAAAAAGCACTGATCGTGCCGTAGATGGCGCTGGTGTTAAATCCTTTGCTGTTGTATAATGGATTACGGATAAAGGCAAAGAACGAACGGTAGATAAGCGCCGTGCCATCGATTAGAAAGAGTTTGTTTTGCATAAAAATCTCCGTTTTTTTCGACTCGTAAGAGAAACGACGAGTCGAAACTAAGAAATTCTCGAGTCGTCGCTTGACTTATGAAATTATTTTCTTTCATCAGGATCATTTCTTCCTTACGACTCGAAAATGATTCCCGATATCTTTTTTGAAGTATAATGCAAATGTGTCTATTATTTTTTGAAAATTATCTCTTCTGCTCTTTCCGAAGCTTCCGTCGGTAGCCGGACACTGTCCGCTTCGGAAAGCAATAATTTCTTTCAGTTGGTTCATCCTTCCAGGTTGAACCACGCCTTTAATTCGAACCATCGTGGTTTGAAATACAGGCAGATCGATGATCTGACACTACACTTCTTAGCATATTCCCATCCGGCAGCTGCCGGATCCCGTTAAATCAAGTCCTGCAGATGAAATTTACCCAATTTATTGCCAACAATTTTATTTTCAAAATATTTTTATTGCCAAAAAAATTCAGATGTTTTCTTTTCACATCAGGAAGATTATTATGATATTATATCATTGGGGATTATAATGTTGTAATAATATTAAATTTATGGAATTATGAATTTAAAGTTTTAATGAAATTTAATAAAAGTCAATTTATGTATAATTTTAAGGTTAGATCATGAGAAAAATTTCTGCTCTTATTGTACTTATTATTGCCATCGCTGCTCTTATCATGATTATTGGATTTGTAATTGCAAGTGTAATTCATAAATATAAAAGTGTGTCAGACGAAAGACTGCTCGCTGAACAACCTGATACCCTAAAAGTATCGCAACTCGAAGAAGATTACCTTCCTGAATATGAAGAGATTTTCGCTCTCCAGATCTTCGCCAGTAACAAGTATTCCAAAGTAGAACACCTGATGAATAAACTGAAAAAAGCTGGATACAAAACAAAGATTTCCAAACTGAAAAAAGAAGGTGAGATAATCTACCGTTTACGTTTGGAAGGTTTGTACCAAGAAGATGAAGCCATTACACTCGGGGATGAACTAAAAAAGAAATACCCATCTATTGAAAGTTGCTGGTTAGATGAAATTGAAACCGAATATGCACAAGTCGAGATACCTGAAATAAAAAAAGAAGAAAAAGAAATAATTTCCGAGATACTACATGAAGAAACTATTACAGAAAAGAAGAAACTCAAAGAATTCGAAATACAAATTATGGCAAGCGGAGATTATTCAAAAGTAGAAGAAGTAAAAAGCCGTCTGGAAAAGATCGGTTACAAAACGAAAATACTAACTCTGACAAAAGGAAGTAATATTATTTATCGTTTAAGATTACGTGGATTATACCCCGAAGAAGAAGCTACAACTCTCGGTAATAAAATAATTAAGGATTCTCCACTTATTACTGAATATTGGTTGGATGAGATCAAGGAAGGTAAAAGTGTTCCTACTACTACACCTATCGTAAGTAAGAAAGAAACCATAACCACCAGAGATACAGGCAAAAAAGAGTTCGAGATCCAGATTCTGGCTAACCGCGACCGGTCAGTTATGGAAAAAAGAAAGAAAGATTTACAGCGATTTGGCTATGATTCAAAGATTTCTTCAACAACTGTAAAAGGTGTTAGGTATTACAGGTTAAGATTGGCAGATGTTTATACCCATTCTGAAGCAAATAGAATTGGCGAAAAACTTAAAGAAGATGTGAAATTTATCAATGATTTCTGGATTGTGAAAAAGGGTAAACAGCAGACCCAAACTTACATCGAAGAAAAAGACGAATCTCTGACTGAACCGATCGTAACCTCAATGGACCCGAAGTACC
>DAOVQH010000055.1 GCA_030628755.1 Candidatus Cloacimonadota bacterium
ATTCGAAACTAGATAATTAATTTACAGAGGTGAAATCTTGCTGGATATGCACCAGCTTAATGTATCTCTACCTTTCTTCCAGCTGGTGGATAAATTGGGTCGGGCGGAAATAGGAGAAAAAAATGGGAACACAACAAATACTACTCATAGTATTGAGTGTAATTATCGTAGGTATCGCAGTAGCTGTTGGTATTACCATGTTTGCTAAACAATCGGAAAGTTCAAACCGGAATGAAGTTATTGCTGATTTGCAAAAATTTGGTTCATGTGCAATACTATTTTATAAAACGCCAGCCAGTATGGCGGGGGGAGGCAAAGGTAATCCCGGTTTTGGCACCACCACTGCTCAGACCGTTAATGGTGTCTGCAGGTGGTGTGGTTTCGGGTCAAATAGAATATTTAATAATGATAATGGCACTTATTTATTTTCATATAATAGCGATCCAAAAAGTGGAATAATTTATGGGGTTGGAAAACAAAAAGGACAAAATCCAGATTTTGTGAATGTCTGGATTGCACCAGGAACCGGGAAGATTCAAATAATATTATATGTTAGACCAGAAGCTGCCGATCCATTTACTTGGAATATTCAAAACTAGATAATTAATTTACACAGGTGGAATCTTGCAATACCCTTGCGAAGGTCTGTCATAATGAATATCATGGTTGTGAACCTTCGCAAGGGTAATTAAATTTCTATTTTCTATTGATATTAATGTCATAAATATGTGACAAAATTTCATCTTAGAAATATATGAAAATTATTAAAAATTCTACGGCTAACAGTATGGATTTATGCTGACCAGGACCCTCAATATAGAATAATTGTTAATAATTAACTCACATTTCTAAGTTCGGACACGTGTAGCTAAATGATGCTAATACCATTATCGCCAGTTGCTTGTCATTCCCACACTCAATCAAGTTGAGTGTAAACTCAAGTGGGAATCCATTCCTTACAACCTGTCTTTTACTGTGTCTTCCCGCTATATGGATTCCCGATGTATATCGGGAGGAATGACAGCTGTGGATGTTTGGAATGACTGTGTGGATGAGGCTCTGAGTTACATAAAATTTATACCGTTGGTTGTACAACCTACGGCATTTATCTTGATGATTAAAGGGTATAGCCATTGATTTTTTAATCAAGAATTGCTTTAATCAGTCGAATATCATCAATCCAAACAGTACCTTTACCATTAATCACAAGATTCAGTTTAACATTGTCAGGATTTTCTCCTTTTTTCAAGAAAAATGGAGTTTCTTGAGATGTCCATTCAGTATTTTCACGAATAGAAGACTCCAAAGCTCGTGAGAAGAATTCTCCTTTTCCAGGAAAATTACACAACATCTCTAAATACACTTGGCCGATAAAATCTTTTGTGCGAAGCTTAGCTGTATATATTAAGCAGGCATTCTCAACATCTATGTCGCCTGTTTCATATAATCGCACTCTCGTGGGTCTGGTTGCAGATATTTTTAGAGAAGCAATCCCATCGCTTGAAACCCAATCATCAATCTCAATACCTGTCTGTGTAATAAGACCTTCCAGGCTATTGATTGAATAGTGTCTTAACTCAAATACAACTTCGGACACCTTGGATGATTTCCGACAAGAAGAGAAAAATAGTAATATTACCAGTAATGAAATAAAATTTTTAATACGCATTTTTATATCCTCCAACAAAGACTTTGCAGGGTCTGAATATTTAATCTTTTCTTAAAAAACTAATAATGTAAAATATGTCAAGAAAATCAATAAATTGTAAGTGATACGGCTTCGCTTCTGATGATAGAAATATGACAAATTTACATAGGCAATATCACATAACAACATTGTTTCTTACGAGATAGATAGCTTCGCCGTTATTCGATGATAGAAAGAGATTTCGTATGAGAAGCCCACGAATGTTTACCCTGTGAAATAATGCTCTGCATTAAAATATTATGATTGTATTTCACAGGGTGTACTCCTGCTTTTAATCGCCTCTGGCGATCAGACGGATTATTCATGGGATTCTAATAATTTATTTTATGTTTTTCAGTAGTGAACCAATAAAAGTAAATTTTTTTGGGGTTATGCTTGGCTTTAGTTCCCACTAATTTCTTGACACATCGAACAAGAAAAATTCCTTTAATTTCGATTAATAAATGTTTATTAAGGATTAGAATGTCGATAGCTGAAAATATTAAAAATCTAAATAGACAAATTGAAGCTGCTGCTCAAAGGTCTGGCAGAGATCCTTCCGAAATAAAACTTCTTGTTGTAACAAAAACCCATCCTGTGAAAACCATTGAAACTGCATTAAGGTGCGGGATTAAATATATCAGTGAAAATCGAGTCCAGGAAGCTGAAAGCAAAATCCCTTTTATTAAGGAACACTTTGAAGAATTCCATTTCATCGGGCATTTGCAGTCAAACAAGATAAAAAAATTAATGAAACTGAATCCTGCTCTCATACATTCAATTGATAAAATCTCTACCGCACAAAAATTGAACGATCATCTTTCCCAGCTTCAAAAAAAACAGGACATTCTAATTCAGGTCAACACCTCCGGCGAGGAAAGCAAATTTGGCATAGAACCGAATACTACTATTGATTTTATTCACCAGGTAAGCAAACTTCCAAACTTGAATATTAAGGGTTTGATGACAATCGGGATGTTTATTGCTGATGAAGATGTAATTAGAAAATGTTTCAGAACTTTAAGAGAGCTTTTTGAGAAAATCAAATTGGAGAGAATTCCCAATGTTGAAATGAAATATCTATCAATGGGAATGACAAATGATTTTGAAATTGCAATTGAAGAAGGAGCAAATATAATCCGCATTGGCAGTGCAATTTTCGGACAGAGAAACTATTAAAATGGAGAATTTATGATTTCTACTTTAATTTTTATTTTGTTAATGGTCATATCATATTTTTTAGGATGTTTTTCCACTGCGAAACTTTTTGTAAAATCGTATAAAAGTATAAATATTTACAAAGTGGGAACCGGTCATCCTGACACAGAAAATATCTTTCATAATATTGGTAAAACTCTTGGTATTTTCACCGGCATTGTTGATTTTGGTAAGATTTTTTTCTATTTAATAATTTTAAGCTTGCTTTTAAATTACCCCAAAATAATAGATTTGATTGGTGAGAATATAGGAACCGAAAACCATCTCCTGTCATTAGGTTTTATCATGGTGGTAGGTCATTGTCTACCTATTACCAGCCATTTCAGAGGAGGCAGGGGGATATTTTCTTATATCGGATTTATGACCTTTTTTGCACCCTGGCCAATGATGACTATCACACTAGTGGCGCTTCTTATAGTTGTGTTTTACAAACAGATCCGTTTCGCTCAATATATTATTGTTTTACTTCCTCCATTCATAAATTTCTTTTTTGAAAGGGATCCGGATCTGCTCGGTAAGATGTTTATTGCTGCTATTTTGATGGGAATTATGAATATTTTTGTTTCTAAAAAATTAGGGGAGATATAATGAAAATTGTTCCGGTTAAAACCAGGAAAGATTTGAATAAATTTATCAAACTTCCATTCAAGCTTTACAAGCGAGATCCATATTGGGTACCTCCACTTATCATGGACCAGAAAAATTTCTTTGACTCCGGGAAAAATCCCTATTTTGAGCATTCTGAAGTCCAACTATTTCTTGCATATAAAGATAATGAATTAATGGGAAGAATATCAGCTCAAACAAATACACAGCATAATAAAACCCACAAAGATAAAGTGGGTTTTTTCGGCTTTTTTGAAGCTGTAAATGACCAGGAAGTTGCTGACTCCCTTTTTTCAACTGCAAGCGAATGGCTTAAAGAAAGAGGACTTGAAACCATGCGCGGACCTATGAATTTTTCTGTTAATGACGAATGTGCACTTCTTATAGACCCTTTCGATTCTTCTCCCATGGTTATGATGCCATATAATCCTGAGTACTACAAAACATTATACGAAAATGTAGGTTTAAAAAAAGTGATTGATCTTTATGCCTATCATAGCGATCTTAGGAACCCACCTGAAAGGTTAGCTAAACTGGCAGAAAAAATAGAAAAACGTGGAAATTTTACAGTTAGATCTATATCTTGCAAAAACAAGAAAAAAATCAAGGATGATATCGCAAAAGTATTCCATATTTATGAAAAAGCCTGGCAAAACAACTGGGGTTATGTTCCTATGTCTACCAGAGAATTTGACCATCTGGTAGATAGCGTGTTACCAATCATTAGACCGGAATTTGTATTTATTGCTGAGGTTGAAGGTAAAGCTGTTGGATTCTCTGTTACTTTACCGGATTATAATTTCATTCTTAAAAAAACTAAGGGACGAATCTTCCCGTTTGGATGGCTTATTTTCCTGCTTTATAAGAATAAAATTCCCGGTTTGAGAGTTCCAATTATGGGAGTTCTGGATGAATACAAAAACCGTGGTATAGATGTTGTCTTTTATCACAGATCATTCAAAACTGCATATGAACATAAAAACTCATATACTGATGGAGAAATGTCCTGGGTTTTGGAAACCAATAAAATGATGAACAGAATATCCAAAAGCCTATCTGCAAAGCTTTATAAAACCTACAGAATTTTCGATAAGAAAATAACCTGATATTAACAGTCTAAGTGCGATTCAACATATCGGGAAAATAATGCTGAAAGACAGATTACGACCAATAGATATCATTACATTCATATATATAATATTTAATCTTTTATTTATACTATTTGGTTGGGGAAAAATCCATAATCCAATCATTCACCTTGGGGCTTTTACATTTATCGGGATAGCAATTCTGGGATTAATTACTCATAAATCCAGGTTTCTGCAGTTTATCAGGGATTGGTATCCTCTGTTTGTTTTCACGTATTTTTTTGAAGCAACCTCAGCTATGAATCTAGTTATATTCCACAACTTTATCGATGGATTTTTTCAAAGAATAGATTTTGCAATATTTGGATATCAACCTGCCAGAATCTGGGGAATTAAATTCAATGATTTCTTTCTCCAGGAATTGTTTCATTTTGCTTATTTCAGTTATTATATAATGTTCCCTCTCCTGGCTTTTCTGCTGTATTTTAAACACAGGAAAGCTTTCCATCATTTTGTATTTATTATCAGTTTCGTATTTTATATATGTTATATTACCTATAACTTTTTACCGGTAATCGGGGGTAGATTCTGGGAATCAACACTCGAACTTACAAAAATTTATCGTTTTGGTATTTTTACAAAAATAATGGCTTTTATCTACAATATAACCACACATTTTGGAGGAGCTTTTCCCAGTTCACATGTAGCAGTTGCAGTGGCAATAACTATTTCTGCTCTTCGTAATGTAAAATGGTTGGGATATATTTATATTCCTCTAACATTTCTTTTAAGTGTTTCCACTGTATATTGTCATTATCATTATTTTATCGATACAATTGCTGGTATTGCTTATGGCATAGGATTTTATTACCTGGCATTGAAATTATATAGAATTTTGAAGGAAAAATGTTTAGTATATCCTTCCTGAATTCAGGAATTTTATTTTTAACTTCCGTTGTCATTATTCCCTTATTGATATATCTTTTTGCCAAGAAAAAACCACACAGGGTGATTTTTAGTTCCATAAGATTTATCAAGGAAAGCCAGCAAAAACAACGCAGGAAAATCAACCTCAAAAATCTTCTCCTTTTGATAATTCGCATGTTGATTATTCTTTTTATAATCCTGGCAATTTCCCGACCTGCAACAAAAGCACCTTTTCTGAAAAAGGGAACCATACATCCCAAAACCGCTATTGCCATCATAGTCGATAATTCCTACAGTATGAACTACCTGGTAGATACTCAGACCGAGCTGGAAAAAGCAAAAATTATCATATCACAAATTAATAAAATAATTTCCGATAACGACCAGATTATCATTTTGACACTGGATGACGATTGGAATAGATTGAACAGTAATATTATTTTCGGAAAAATTCCTGCAGACCTTATAAATAACATAAAAATCACAACCCGGGCTGCATCTTTAGAAGAAATACTTAAACTTGCAGATAGTAAGTTAAAAGAAGCTCATCTTCCCAATAAAGAGATTTATTTTATTACAGACCTCCAGCAGCAGAAACTCCCTGAGAAAATGGAAATCCCAACCTTTTTTATTCCAACTTCTAAAATGCAGGAAAGAAATAACCTCAGTTGCCAGAATACAAATGTGGTAAATGAAATTGTGAAAAAGGACCTGGAGAAGAAGATAATTTTCGAGATTGTTAATCATTCCGCCAGAGTTCAACAGGACGCTATCTACCATTTATTCTTAGATGGAAATACAATAGCAGAAAAGGTCACAGACCTGCAGCCAAATCAAAGAAAAACCGAAAGTTTTACAATAAATCTCGAGCGAGCAGGTTGGCACTCAGGATATGTGGAAGTTAAGAATGAACGCCAGACTTTCGATAACCGAAATTACTTCAGCTTTCATTTCAACCCCAACCCGAAAGTTGCGATTCTAACTGATGATTCCAAAATGCCACTCGCTTTGGAAACAATTCTGGAAATCTACACACAAAACCCGGATAATATTGATCTTCTATCCTATGAAAACATAAATTATGAATACCTTAAAAATTACGAAAATATCATCGTTTACAAGAAATTATCTATTTCAAATAAACTACAATTTATCCTTGATAAACTTCAAAATGAAAATAAAGGAATCCTATTCATTGCAGACAAGAATCTAACAAAAGAGTGGCAAGAATATGTAAAAGAAGTATTTAAAATCGAATTCAAAGAATTTATTCACAGCAAACAAAATCTTCACATCACTTATGCAAATAAATACCATCCTGTTACACTTCTATTAAGGTCTATCGGGAATGTTGGAATAAATGATTTCTGGAAAGTTTCCAGCAGATCAAATATACTCCTTCAGACCCAGGAATTTCCGATTGCTCTGGAAAATGAGGGATCCTGTCTCTGGCTTTTTGATATTGAAAGTTTGCAAAATCCTTTTTTACTGGATTCTACCTTCCCTATCTTTGCTTACAATACTTTACAATTCTTAACAGACAGTAAATCAGAGACCGGTTCAATAAAAGTAGGGAATAAAATCAGGCTTCAATCAAATTATATTGAACTTCCTGATGGTAACAGTATCCAAGTTAACAAAAACTATTATCGAGCTTTCCAACCTGGAATTTTTAAAACCAAAGACCGGGTAATTGCAGTGAATCTGGATTATTCTGAAAGTGATTACAAAAGGTTTTCCAAACCGAATGTGAAAAATCTGAAAATACTGGATGAGAAATGGCAGGATAATTTTCTTCAGTCCCGTTATGGTTTTGAGATCTGGAAATACCTACTGTTACTTGTGCTTGTCCTTTTTGCATTAGAGATGTTCATTATTAAGAAAGAAGAGAGGAAATAGGTGACGGTGAGACGGGGTGATGGTGAGAAGGTGAGATAGTGGGACTTTGTGATGGAAGAAAAGATTTTCTACCCCGATTTATTTTATTTGACAATATCATAACAACTCAGCGAAATAAATTAGCACTTAAAAATATTCAGGGGACAATATGGCAAAAGTAGTAGTAAAGGATGTTGATAAGATATTTGAAAACAGCTTTCATGCAGTAAAAAATGCAAATTTTGATGCTGAGGATAAAGAATTTGTAATACTGGTTGGTCCCTCCGGTTGTGGAAAAACAACCACCCTCAGGATGATCGCCGGATTGGAAGATATTTCAAAGGGTGATATTTATATCGGAGATAAAAGGGTAAATGATGTTCTTCCCAAAGACCGTGATATTGCTATGGTTTTCCAGAACTATGCTCTTTACCCACACATGACGGTTTATGAAAATAT
Source organism: Candidatus Cloacimonadota bacterium (assembly GCA_030628755.1). GTDB lineage: Bacteria > Cloacimonadota > Cloacimonadia > Cloacimonadales > TCS61 > JACNIV01. The sequence continues at coordinate 7,864 of DAOVQH010000055.1, forward strand.
GGCATTTGCTTTGAAATTAAGAAAATTCAATAAAAAAGACATCGATAGAATCGTAAAAGAATCTGCAGCACTCCTGGAAATTGAAGAACTTCTGGACCGTAAACCCAAACAGCTATCCGGCGGGCAAAGACAGAGAGTAGCTCTGGGAAGGGCAATCGTGCGAAAACCGAAAGTTTTTCTTTTTGATGAACCGCTCTCCAACCTTGATGCCAAACTCAGGGTACAGATGCGCGCAGAGATAATCAAGCTCCATAAGAAACTCGATACCACCATAATCTATGTAACTCACGACCAGGTAGAAGCAATGACTATGGCAGATAAAATGGTGGTTATGAAAGATGGGGTTATTCATCAGATCGATTCACCACTGGAAATTTATAACAACCCCGTGAATCTCTTTGTTGCCGGATTTATTGGAAGCCCGTCGATAAATCAACTTAAGGGTAAAATAGTAGAAGAAAAAGGAAAAACACATTTTGATGCAGGTAATTTCAAAGTTGAAGTACCCGAACCTGCAAAGCTCATAAAATATATTAATTCCGACGTTATTATGGGAATTCGTCCTGAGGATATCTATGATGCTGAATTTGATCAGATGGCTGAATTTCCCCAACAGGTGGAAGCACTTTGCGAAGTGGTCGAACCTATGGGAAACGAATTTATAGTGTTCTTAAAAATAGAAAATATTAAAATTACAGCCAGGTTCGACCCGAAGGTTTTTCCAAAAATTGATGAAAAGCTCAAAATAACTTTTGATATGAAAAAAGCTCATTTCTTTGATATTGAAACAGAAGAAAAAATTTAAAATGGGAACACAACAAAATCTACTCTTAATAATTGTAGTATTCACAGTTGGACTGGCAGTATTTGTAGGATTAATTGCTTTTAACCAAAGGGTTGTTAAATCCAATCGTAATGCGTGCATCGAAGATATGAATAAATTTGCTACTATAGCTTTAGCCTGGTGGAGAACACCTGTTTCTCAGGGTGGAGGAGATAAGGTTCAGAACCTGGATGAAAGTCATATTGACAAAGTTGGAATATATATTGGATTTAACTATAATTCCGCTACAAATAAAATTAAAACAGTAAATGGTACTTATGAACTTTCTAATGGCGGAGAATTTAGCTTGAAGTTTAACGGACTCGGTACAGAAAAATTCGACGGAAGCTTCATCGAAGTAGACCTTATTGTGAACACGGCTACAGGTAGTATCAATATTGAAATTATAAATTTATAATAGGGAGATTTTATGAAAAAAATAATTTTTCTTTTAGGAGTTATTACACTATGCTCGAATTACCTTTTGTCAGAAGAAATTGCAAACAGTGAATCTGAACATTCTATTGTAAGAGCTAAACTCGGTCAGCACCGAACTATACATACAAACGACGGCAATTTCTTCCGTGGAAAGGTTATTGAAATTACTGATGACGGAAACATTGTTTTACAAACTGAAGTTGGTTTACTAACCATTCCCCCGGAGGATATTTTAGAAGAAACAGTAAAAATTTTCCGCAAAGACGGCACTGTTTTCAAAGGGAAACTGATCGGTGAAGACGACCTGAACGTTACTATTGAAAGTAAGTATGGCATTGTTTCAATAAATAAAGGCGAGATAGAAAAGATAGACCGCTATTTCGGCGGCAAACTGGAGAAGCTATTGCAGAAGAAGATATTTTTCACTGCCGAGGAAAAGAACACAGAAATATTCAAAGATCCTACTGCTTTTGTTCTACCACCTTACACATTCTTTATAACCGGTTTTTCCATGGGTTATGGTTTTACAGATAAATTTCATATCTTTACCAGGATAACCAACAACCTGAATGAAGATTTGAATTTAATCTTTCGACGTGTATTACTTCAGAAGATCAAAGGTGCTCGCATTTCTAACCTTTCCCTCGATCTGCATATATTTTCTAATCACAATATGTACAAAGAATATATTAAATACTATGAAAATGATCAGTTGAAGCTTGAGGGAAGTTCAGGTTTGAGTACAATTAAAAAAATGTATGGCAGAAAAAGGGATTTTTATTGGAAAAGCAGTATTGTTTACAGTCTTCGCAATCCCTTGAAATCCGGCAGGGGTAATTGGGGATTTCATACAGGCATAACATTTGACAAGCTGCTTTTTGTAAAACCTGTAATAGAATATAATGAAGAAACTTTCGATGGCGGATTTTCGGACTCACAGTTTTATGCTTACAGAGCATTTATGGGAATGGATTATGATCTTACCAGGAAAATAAAATTCATAAGTGTGCTTTATTACGATCCTGGTAATCATTATCTTACTTTTGGAGAATCAATTTCAAGCTATCTGCAGAACAACTTTATCCCGGATTATTCCGAAGGAGAGCGGAAGGAATTTGATTTTGATTTTGGCATAACCTACGCTGCTAATGATAACCTTCGTATCGGTTTCCATTTTCAAAGTCCTTATATAACGCTTTACTGGAAGTTCTTTGATTATTAAATCTTATAATTAAAAAGAATATCCAGAAAATGAAAAAAATAAAGGTACTGGATTATGGGAACACAACAAAATCTACTCTTAATAATTGTAGTATTCACAGTTGGACTGGCAGTATTTGTAGGATTAATTGCTTTTAACCAAATGGTTGTTAAATCCAATCGTAATGCCTGCATCGAAGATATGAATAAATTTGTTGACTTGATTAAGATAAAATTAAAATTTATGATGAGAAAAAAAGAGTGGAGGATTTAATGAAAAATACTATTTTATTGTTATTGATTTTTGGATTAATAATAATCAGTTGCACTAAAAAAGCTGATAATGAGATCAAAGAAGGAAAGGTTGAGATGAAAATGTATATTCTTCAACAAGTTCCGTTTTCTTCAAATTTAGCTGAATTAGAAAAATTAGGTGATGTAGATTTTAATAAAGTTTTAGACAATTATATTC
>DAOVQH010000247.1 GCA_030628755.1 Candidatus Cloacimonadota bacterium
CGGTATTTCTGTGAATAACATAGGCTTAGAGTATCAAAAAGTCTGGGAAAGAAAGAACAACATTGTGGAAAAACTTGTTTCCGGTGTCGAGTTTATGTTCAAGAAAAGAAAAATTCCAAATATAAATGAAAATGTAATTAAAATCGGAAAAATAAATAATGGATATAGAATTTATACTGATAAATCTGAATACATTTCTGAATATATTATTATTGCAACAGGATCAAAACCAAAAGAATTACCTGTTATAAAATTCAATGGGAAAAATATTCTTTCCTCTCGTGATCTTCTTCAAATGCAGAAGCTTCCTGAGAAACTTGTTGTTATTGGTGGTGGAGTTATTGGTTGTGAATTTGCATCTATTTACAATCAGTTTGGAGTAGAGGTAGAAATTATAGAGTTTCTCCCACACCTGGTTTACATGGAAGATATCGAAATCTCCAGAAGACTGGCAATGGCTTTGAAAAAATCAGGGATGAAATTGCATTTGAACACAAGTGTTGAGAGCTATTCTGAAAAGAATAATAAGTTGGTTTTAAAGCTATCAAATGGCAAAGAAATTGAAACTGAAAAGGTACTGGTCAGTGTGGGGCGTGCTCCTGTAACTGATATTAATTTTGAAAATTTTGAACTTGAAAAAGAAAATGGATTTATTAAAATAAACGATGAATTACGAACAAATATGCCAAATATTTTTTCAATTGGAGATGTAACCGGGAAATCGATGCTGGCTCATACTGCAAGTAAGCAGGGTCTGATCGTGGCAGATATAATAAATAACGAAGTTAATTCTGATAAAAAAGATATAATTAAGCTGAATTATGAAAACATCCCCGCCTGTACTTTTACAAATCCGGAGATCGGTTCGGTTGGTCTTACTGAGAAGCAGGCAAAAGATAAATTTGGTGATATACTTGTAGGTAAATTCCCTTTCTCTGCAAATGGAAAAGCTCTCGGATTTGGAAGTACATTCGGTTTTGTAAAGGTAATTGCAGATGCGGAAACACACAGACTCATGGGAATGCATATAATTGGACCTCAGGCTACTGAACTCATAGCTCAAGGTGGAATTCTAATTGGAACACAAGCGTTGATAGAAGATGTAAAAAAAGTTGTTTTTGCTCATCCAACTCTTTCCGAAGCTGTAATGGAAGCAGTGGAAGACCTGGAGAAACTTGCGATACATAAGATGTAAGTTGATATAAAGAATATATGAAGGAACTCAGAAAACCAGCTTGGCTCAAGTCTAAAAAACTTGGAGCAAAAAAAACCAGGGAAATTGTAAAAAGTTTACGGAAATATAATCTTCATACAGTCTGTGAAAGTGCCAGATGTCCAAACCAGGGTGAGTGTTTTGAAAATGGCACTGCAACCTTTATGATTTTGGGTGAGACCTGCACCAGGAATTGTACTTTCTGTGCTATAGATAAAAACAAAAATAAACTGCAGCAACCTGACTCCAATGAACCGAAAGCAATTGCAGAATTATCAAAAGAATTAGGGTTGAAACATATAGTTGTCACCACAGTAACTCGTGATGATCTTGCTGATGGAGGTTCTTCTCAGTTTATCGAAGTTATAAAACAAATCAGAAATATTTGCGGGAAAGATGTTTCCATCGAGCTTTTAATTTCGGATTTTGAAGGTAATCTGGAGATGGTAGAAAAAGTTGTGAAAGCTGCTCCGGATATATTAAACCATAATGTCGAGACCGTGCCAAGACTCTATCCAACTGTTAGACCAATGGCAGATTTTCAGCGGTCGTTAAATGTTCTTCATAGAGCTCGTCAGACAGAAAAAAAAGTACTTACAAAAAGTGGTTTTATGATGGGCTTGGGAGAAACAAAAGAAGAAGTGCTAAATCTCATGAAAAGTCTCAGGAAAGTGGGTGTGGATATCGTAACTATTGGACAGTATATAGCACCTTCTCAAAATCATCATCCAGTTATTGAGTATATCCATCCGAATGTGTTCGATTTTTTCAAAGAAGAGGGTTTAAAAATGGGTTTTAAGATTGTTGAATCTGCTCCTCTTGTCCGAAGTTCTTTTCATGCAGAGAAAGCGAGAAAAATATTATTTAAAAGGAGTTAATTATGCAAATTACAATAACTGCACGTCATTTTGATTTAACTAATGCAATCAGAGACCATATCAATGATTCCTGTTTTAAATTGGATAGGTATTTCGAAAATATCATTAATGCTCATTTTGTTCTTTCTTTAGAAAATAATCGTAATAAAGTTGAGCTGGTTATTCATGCACCGAAACATAACTTGAAAAGTGAGACTACTGAAAAAAATATGTACCTTGCAATCGATACATCTGTCGATAAAATGGAACAGCAGATTAAAAAGATGAAAGACAAATGGTCTAGCCATCACAAAAAATGCTTGAAAGAAAATAGTCGTTTTGTATATGCTAAACTGATTGAAAGAGGAAGCAGTAGAAAAACTGTGAAAATAAAGCGAATTTTAGCCGAAGGCATGTCAGTTCATGAAGCGTTGGAAAAATTCGAAGAAATAGATGATCCATACTTAATTTTTAAAAATATAGAAACTGATAGAGTAAACGTTTTAATTAGAAGAGATGAACAACATTATAAATTAATCGAACCATAATTATTTAAGAATTCCTTTTTTATTCTAATAATGGATCGAAAAGGGTGATTTTCACAAAGGTTGAAAAATGAAAAAAATAAGTGTTGAAGAATTTTACAGGACCAAGAAAAAAGATTTTTCACTTTCCGTTATAACCAATCCAAAAACTCTGGAAAAGGATATTACAAGTCAGTATCTCAATCGACCAGGTTTAGCTTTTGCAGGTTATTTCGAAAGATTTGCCTATAAAAGAATACAGATATTGGGTGAAACTGAGATCAGCTATTTGCAGTCACTCAAGGAAGAGGATCAGTATAACAGTATTAAGGAAGTCCTGGTTTATGATATTCCATGTATTATTGTAACAAAGGGACTTTCCTTACCACAACAAATGGAATTTCTGGCAAACGAAATGACTATTCCTTTGTTGAGTTCCCGATTAACTACTGATAAACTTTATCATTCACTCAGGAAATATTTAGGCGAGGTTTTTTCACCTTCTAAAACTATTCATGGCTCCCTGCTTGATGTTTTCGGGGTTGGGATTTTGCTAACTGGTAAGAGTGGTATTGGTAAAAGCGAATGTGCTCTTGATCTGGTTGAAAGAGGACGGTGCCTAGTTACAGATGATGTTGTTAAGATATTTGCCCAGGAAGATGTTTTATTTGGTACATCAACAAATGAGTATGGGCACTTTATGGAAGTCCGTGGTGTTGGTCTTATTGATGTGGAAAAGATGTTTGGAATCCAGGCGGTTAGAAAGCAGAAAAGAATCGATGTTCAGATCGAATTAATGCCCTGGAAAGACACTATGGATTACGAGAGAATTGGTTTGGGTGATAACTTTGTTGATATTCTGGGAGTTAAAATACCGATTATTTATCTTCCGGTATCACCTGGAAAAAATGTTGCTGTAGTTATTGAAGTTGTTGCAATGAACCATATTTTAAAGCTTTATGGCTATGATGCTGCAAAGGTTTATACACAAAAACTACAAAAAGATTTACAAAAAAAGGCTAAATTAAGACATGCTTCTATCGAAGGAGGAGAATAAATTCTTATTTCGGAAACCACGAATGATAAGAAAAACTATAGTGATAGTAAATAAACTTGGAATGCATGCCAGACCTGCAACATTGATAGTAAAAGCTGCTTCGAAATACAGGTCGGATTTTCGTATCATCAAAGAGGATATGGAAATTAATGGTAAAAGTATTATGGGTGTAATGACCCTGGCAGCAGAATATGGTTCTGAACTTGAACTGGTTGCAGATGGAGTTGATGAAGAATTCCTTATCAAAGAAATAGCTGAATTATTTGTGTCTAAGTTTGGAGAAGAATAACTGTGAAAAGATTAAAAGGTATTCCTGTTTCTACGGGTGTTGCTATAGGTTATGCGAAAATAATCGAAAGAGAAAAACTCCATATAGAACGGAAATTTATTTTAAAGAATTCGGTTAAATCAGAACTTCAGCGGTTCAAAGATGACGTTGATTTTGTAGTAAAGGAAATTGAACATTTAATTTCGAATTACTCCTATTCTCAGGAAA
>DAOVQH010000050.1 GCA_030628755.1 Candidatus Cloacimonadota bacterium
AAGGTATAATACTTACCGATAAGGAAGGTTTTAAGAGGGTCTGATAAGGATTTCTTCTCGTTGATTCTTTGTTGTAGTAATTCCAGGACTTTATCTGGTTTTTCAGCTTTTTCATAGGTAGTTAGAAGTGAAGTCAGGCTTTTTTCATCGTCCCAGATGTTGTAAACTTTTTCCAGGATCTTCAGGCTTTCTTGAATATCATATTCACGGATAAGTTCAGCAATTTTAAGAATTTGTCCTTTGTCTTTCCAGGGAAATTCCAGAGCTCTCTCCAGAAGGTCGGGGTCAGCTGGAGGGTCGTTCTGCTTTTGAAAAATATAATAAGTTGTAAGATTTCTTACTGTGGGCTTAACTTTAATTGCACGTTTATAAAATTTCTTTGCTTTTTCGAAATTTCCCTGGGTTCGATAGGTTTCTGCAATAATAGAGAGTATTTTTTCCGAATACAATTTTCGTGAATAATATTTCTCTCCCAGTTTAGTGATCTCGTCCTGATATTCGGGATTAAATAAGGCTCCTATTGACAGAATTTCCAGGAGTTTCTCTTTAATGTAAACGTTATTTGAGTCAGCTTCATCAGCTTTTTTATAGAGGTCTATTGCAGTTTTTATATCTTTCTGTTGCAGAGCAGCTTCAGCAAAGGAAAAGTAATTTGCAGAAACTATGTTTGCTTCGGAAGGTTCTTGTTGAGTTATTTTATTTACTGAACAGCCGGCTAAAAGTGTTAGAATAATTAGAAAGGAAAAATATTTAGCCATACACAATACTTAAAAAGTCATATTATAAAGCAAAGTTAGTGTTCTATCGCTACCTTCAGTATCATCATGATTTTGCAGAAGATCATAGAAGGATATCTTTAAGACAAGGTATTCGGAAAAATGAATATCAAAAGAAGCATTCAGATATCCTCTGCCATTCACGGTATTACTTACATTATCGTTCCAGGCTGTATCATACTCACAAATAATAACGATCATATCACCAAGAGTTTTATCAAAGCCAGCAAAGAGGTTTATTTCATCATCTTTATCCTCAGTTTCCAGACTGTAGTTTGCACCAAGATGAAACCCTAAATTTCCCAGGAAAAAGTAATTTTTACTCGCAGTCAGGAACACGCCTTTAGATTTAATATCATAACGTTTATCACCTTTGTAGTAATTTCCATGACCCTGTGAATCGTATCCAATAGCAAAAGCTGGTAGTTGATTGGTCTCATCGAGGAAACGTAATTTTGCATTGAATTCTACCCGGTCATGCCATTCGGGGTCTTCATTTCCTACAATCTTCTCAGCACCATAATTCACACCGAACATGAATCTGGGGAAAAGCCCGACCTTGGTTCCAAGAATTAGGCCATTATTCTTATAAAGCTTAGCTGATATTTCAGCTTCGCCTTTCTGCAAAATTCCGGCTGTGGGGGAATCTATCAAGGTGTTCAATTCAAAAGCAAAAGCAAAATTTATTATTAACATTCCTACAAAAACAAAACTTAACTTTTTCATATTTCTTTCTCCTTCTTTACTAAAAGCTTAATTCTTTATTTTAAAAGTCCTGCTGATAACTTCTAATTCTATTAAAGCTGCAATTTTGAGCCCTTCCGGAAAGTAAACCGAATTATCGATCAAATATGCAGATTTGGTGTTTTCATCATAAAAAGCAAAACTTTGGAAAGATCCACCTACAGCGTACTTTTTATTCTGCCATCTACCAGAAAGCTTCCAACCTTTATATTCTCCCAGAAGAAATTTTTCAATTCTTATATCTTCTTCTTTGAATTCATCCTCGTCATAATATTTCCACGCTATTTCAGCTCTTGCTTTCTTCAGCCACTCTTTCCCGACTTCACTTTTTTCAATTTTTTCAAAATAAACTGAAAAATACCTGTCTGGACTATTCCGCAACCGAGCTATAAATGAAATAAAATTATTTTTATCTTTTTTGTAAAGAATATAATTTTTTGGAAGTTTTAATTCCCAGGGATAATTAACAAAGCTTTTATCAGAGTAAACAGGGCTTTTGTATATCTGTCCTGAAATCCTTTCATACAGCTTGTCTTTGAAGAGTTTGTAGGTTTCGTTTGCCTGCAGGATATTAAGTTTTAAAAGATTTCGTTCATTGTCACCCAGAAGAAAAAGTACAAACTGGTCATTAGCCCAGATGTTTTCCTGGGGATACATTCCTACTGAATTTGCTGTAATTTCCTGCATGATTTGGGAGCCCATTATTTCTTTTACATAGCTCGAAACCGGTTCATCTGATTCAAGATGACTGAGAAAAATGAGGTTATTAAATTTATAAAATTGCTCTATACTATGAATGGGAGCTCGTTTGATTTCAAAGATTTTTTCATTTTCTGTGGTGAAAATAAACCGCTCCAAACTTTGCCTGATAGGTTTTTCTGCATACTTCCAGACATTATCATCAGCGAATACGTAAATTGTCTGTTGGTGTCCCCAGGACATTGGTTTGCCCGGATCAATCTTCTTCCCAGAAGCTTTGTACCTGTCTTCTCTGCTGGAGCAACCTGTAATTATAACTAAAAGGAAGAAAAGGATAAGGATTTTTCTAATCATCTTTTATTCCGTTTGTGATTTACCTCTTTTTCATAATAAAAAAATAACTCAATCCGGAAAGAATAGTAATAAAAGCTATGTACCAGAAGAAAATATAAAAGCCAAATCTGATTTGATAATGGTATTTTGTAACAAATGATGAAAATATTGTATAATAGGCTAAAGCAAAAATGATACCGAACATTTGAAGTACTGTTTTTACTTTACCCCAGACATTTGCCGGTATATAAATTTTTCTTTTCACATAGAAATTTCTTAGAAGAGATATAAGTATTTCCCGAAGAATAATAATATAAACAGCATAAATACTTACAAGCTTAATTGGTGGTAAAGCTATTGCAACCAGGGCAATCAAAATCAGAAGTTTATCTGCTACAGGGTCCATTATCTTTCCGAAATTTGTGATAACTTTAAACTTGCGTGCGAGTAAGCCATCAAAATAGTCAGTGATACTCGCTAAAGTGAATACTATCATAGCCCAGAAAATACTTCTGTCCGATTTAATAATGAACATTAACCAGAAGAGAATGGGGACGAAAACTATACGAGTTATAGTTAGTAGATTTGGGATATATCTTTTCATTAGATGTTTTTTCCCAGAGATATTCTGGTGATGAACGTGCTGAGTAGCAGAGTTCCAAATTCAATCCCAAACAATCTGTAATCAATTATGATATTTAAGTATTTAAAATAGGTAATGATAAAATAAGCTCCTACATTCAGAATTATCGGGACCAGGCAAATCCAGAAAGAATTCAGGAGAAATTGCTTTTTTCTGAGACTTCTTTTGCCACCGGAAGCCCTGAAAACTTTCCAATATTCATTGCTTTTCATTTCAAAGTAGATTCTTAGAAAGACTGATATAAACAATAAGAAAACTATAAAAATCCCGTTTCCAGCATAGTAAGCTTTCGTAAGAAGCTCAATCTTTTTTCGATTGATTTTCCAGAGGTTGTGGTTGTAATCTGAAATTATATTTTTATATTTGTCTGAAATGAGTTTTTCAAGTTCAGTTTTTTGTTGAGTTTTAAAGTTCTGTCCTTTGAAGTATATTTTCATAATACAAGGCAGTGTGTAGGATTCAAGAATAGTTTTGGCTTGTTCCAGACCATAACTACTTATTATTTTTTCTGCTACGATTGAGTCACACTCAACCTTGATTTCTTTTATATAATCGAATCTGTTAATTTCCAGATTTAATGAATCTAATGTATTTATATTCTTTGAGAAAAGTATCATTGGAATTGATGAAATCTTTCCTTCAAAAACCTGCTTCTGATAATTGTATCCGAGATGCAATAAATTCCAACCCACAAGAATTATTATAATTATAACTATTTGGAGGAAGATTCCTTTTCTCACAGTTTCACCACTCGCTTATCCTGGACTTTGTATACAAGTTCAAAATGTGCCAGTTTGTATTTTGAGGTAGCAATTAAAGTTGCGCCGCTATTAAGAGCAAAGTCACAGATATTCAGCGCTTTTAACAGGCTCTTTTCGTCGAAGAAGTTGTCGATGTCATCAATTAGAATTAGATAGGGTAATTGAATTACAGCCCTTATCAGTTCAACGAATTTTTGAGACGAAAAGGAGAGATTTTTTACCCTTTCTCCAATTTTATCATTCAGGTCTGCATCCATACAAAGGTCCATAATCTTTTGCTTTTGATGGGATGATATTTTTGACAGTGGAAGAACGATATTTTTCCATATAGACTCATTTAATAATAGATGTGGTACATTCTCGATCAGGATGGTATTTTTTCTTTTTTTATAAAATGTTGGAGGTTTCTCTTTTATCAGGATATTTCCTTCAAATTTGGTGAAATCACCGTGGATCGATTTAAGAAGAAGGCTTTTTCCGGTTTTGTTATCACCGAAAATATTAACCTTTGTTCCGCTCCCTATATGCAATTCATTGATGAGCATGAATCTTTCATGTTCAAAGCAGAGAGCAAAATTCTCAATCTTCAGCATGAACGATCTCCACTAATATTTTATTTTTATTCTTTGAAGCGTTTAAAATAAATTTTTCTGTCACTTTTAGGTCAACCTTTTTCGCAAATTGAATAATGTCGTTAAACCGTATTTCAGGATAGAGCAAATATGCTTTTCCCTGAGTTTTCAAATTTCTCTTCACAGAATTCAGAACATCTTCCATTGTACATAGAATCTCATGTCTTGAAATTGCTCGTTTAATATCCGGACTTATTATGCCTTTATTTTTTGGAAAATAGGGAGGATTGGAAACTATCAGGTTAAATTTATTCTTGGAAGTATATTGCTTTAAATCTGCTTCAATAGAAGTTGTTTCGACATCTGCAAGTTTAGCATTTTCTTTCGAAAGGCACACATAATGGGATTGTATCTCAATTCCAGTTATCTGCCATACAGGGCAATAATGAGATAACATAATTGAAATTATGCCGTTTCCACTTCCAAGTTCGAGAACACTAATCTTTTTTGATTGTTTCCTGTATTTTTCAAGAACCGTCCTTACAATGAATTCGGTATCTGTAGTAATTGAATGTCCACTTCTGGTTTGATAAATGATTTTACCAAAGGGTAGATTGACGGGAAGTTTATTTCTCATTCTTTGTTATTGCTCTCTAATTTACAAATACTGAAATTCAGGTTTCTAAATCATTTGTAACTGATCAATAAGAAGTGTGTCCGAATCCTCCGTTACCGCGCTCTGTTTTATCAAATTTATCGGTCAGGACGAAATTGACTTTCTCATATTTGGAGATAATCATTTGGGCAATGCGGGTTTTTGGCTTGATAGTGAAGTTGGTTTTTCCGAAATTAAAGAGGATGATCTTTATCTCTCCCCGATAATCGGCATCGATCGTTCCTGGTGAATTCAGCACTCCTATTTGATGCTTGATAGCAAGACCGCTGCGTGGGCGTATCTGGGCTTCATAACCCCCGGGTAGAGAAATAGCTATACCGGTGGGAATGAGTTTCACTGCACCGCTTTTAATAATAATATCTTCGGAATTGGAAGAATACATATCATAGCCAGACGAATGTTCTGTCATTTTATGGGGAAGTTCGGCATCCGGATCTATTTTTTGAATTTTTATCTTGATCATTAAAATTTTCTGGTGAGCACAAAATCGCAGAGCATACTTAGAAGTTCAGCTTTTTTCCCATAAGGTTTAAGAAGTTCTTTGGCTTCTTCGATGAGTTTTTCCGCCATTTTCTTGGATTCTTCCAATCCATAAACAGAGGGGAATGTGGCTTTTTTTGCTTTTTTGTCTTTTCCTATAGTCTTTCCAAGTGTCTCCTGGTCACCTTCAATATCCAGGATATCATCAACAATTTGAAAGACAAGTCCAAGTTTCTGTCCGAATTTCTCAAGCCTTTTTTGGTCTTCTTCGGAAGCTTTTGCCAGATAACAACCAAAACGAATCGGGAGAACAATCATTTTTGCAGTCTTATTATTATGAATATATTCCAGAGTTTCTTTATCTACTTTTTTTCCTTCGCTTAAAATATCTATCATTTGACCGGCAATAAGACCTTTATGACCAGCTTCTTCAGATAATTCTTTTATGAATCTAAGTTTGAGTTTTACATCGATGTTTGTGGATGCTATTGCTTCGAAAGCATACACCAGAAGTGCGTCTCCAGCCAGAAGAGCAATATCAGAACCAAAAACAACATGGCAGGATTTTTTGCCACGCCTGTATTCGTCATTATCAATTTCAGGAAGGTCATCATGGATTAGTGTGTAACTGTGGAGCATCTCAATAGCACCAGCAATTAGAAGGCTTGGTTTGATATCATCCTGGAAAAGGAGATAAGTGTTTATTAAGAGATAGGGACGCATTCTTTTCCCGCCAGCGAATAGAGTGTGTCGAATTGCTTTGTGTATTTGTTTGGGGTATTCGTCCTTTCTGGGAAGAAAGCGGTCAACCTCAATATTTACAAGTTCCCTTTTTTCCTTCAGGTCCTTTTTTAAGAGCATTTTGTTATTGCTCATATATCCTCTTCAAACGAGCTGGAACTCTGTAATTTCTTAGATAACACCTCAATTTTATTTTCAACTTTTTCCAATTTCTCATTACAGAATTGAGCTAACTCTGAACCTTCCTCAAACAAACTAACAATTTTATCAAGTTCATCAACCCCATTTTCTAAGGTTTCAACGATTTCCTCGAGTCTTTTTAAAGCTTCCTCGAATTTCATGTTTTTATTCATAACATAACCTAATATACATTATAATAATTCAAATGAAAAAAACTTATGAGAATGCAATAACACGGAATGAATATACAAATCAATTCTTCGAGATAATTATATCGTCTTCAAATTTATTCAAGTATTTATATGGATTTCTATACTTATTGTATCTTAGAACTTCATAATGCAGATGTATACCAGTAGAACGTCCGGAATCGCCCATTTCAGCTATGATCTGACCTCTTTTAACTAGATCCCCTTTTTTAACGAGTATTTTGTGAAGGTGTGCATAATTTGTCTGATAACCGAATTTATGAGAAATGGCTATATATTTCCCGAAATATTTCTGGCGTCCAATTGACATAACTACACCATCTGCAGTAGCATATATCGGAGTTCCTTTTATGTTGCCAAAATCTAGACCATAATGGAAACTGCGTTGTTTTGTTATGGGGTGTATTCGCCATCCATAAGGATCGGATATTCGACCATAAGTTGGATAGATAGATGGAGTATTTTGATAAAGAAGCTCCTTTAATTGAACGAGATTAAGAAGTTTTTCGTGGGACTGATAGTCAAATTCAACTTTGCTTTTAAGCTGGATGATTTTATTTAGTGTTAAATTGTAGTTTAGATTTAAATTATCGTCTATTGTTGAGAATGTAGTATCAACTTGTGGTAAACCACCAATACCCATACCCCGAATTTCTTTGTTAATCATTTTGAAGTTTTTGTCAGAACGTATTTTGTCTTCCCAGTTTTCCATCAACTTGAGTTTTGTCATAATTGAATCGATCTCGCTTGATAGAACAACGAGTCTGTTTTTTAGAAGCTGATTTTCATTAAATATATTCTTAGCTTCAGCAATTTGGTTGTGATTGTGAATTATATAAACAATGGAACCAACAAATATCAAAACGAAGACAATTGTTATTGTGCCCAGAAAAATTCCAAATTTTTTAGACACACTTACATTCAGAGGTTTGGATGATTCTGTAGTTGATAATGTTATATGCCAACGTTTTGAAACTGCCATACTTCTCCTTAATTAGAGTTCATCCGTAAACTCAGGTTTTTCGACTCGTAATGAATGACGAGTCGAGACAAAGTGCGTATTCAAGCTACCTCGAGTCGTCTTCACAAGCTCCTTACAACTCGAAACGGCACTTTACGGATGAACTCTAATTAATCTTCTTTGTAAAAGAAAAAAATTATATTTTTAATGTCAAGAGATTTCAGCTGATATGACTATACTAACTTAAGTTGTTTTTGTTTTAAAGGAATAAATTTCTTGACCATATTGAATTGAAAATCATTAGAAAAACAAGAGAGAAAAATACAGGAGATATTATGATTAGAAATTTTGATGAACTCTTATATAAAGTTAAAGAAATGAAAAATAAAACTGTTGTTGTTGCTGCTGCTCACACACTTTCTGCTATTGAAGCGGTGATAATGGCAAAGAGGGAAAAGATAGCTGATAGTTTACTGGTTGGTGATGAATCTTTTATTAGTGACTACCTTCAAAAGAATGTACCTGAATTTGTAGATGCTTTTAAAATTATTGATACCGGATCAAGTCTCTCAGACGCAGCAAGAAAATCTGTAAAAGCAATTAAGGAAGGGGAAGCAGAAATAATTTTAAAGGGCAAATGTGATACAGCAACCCTTCTCAAGGCAGTGCTGGATAAAGTTGATGGCCTTAGAACTGGAGAAATTTTAAGTGATGTACTTATATATGAACATCCTGAAAAGCTGGTTTTAATGAGTGATGGCGGGATTAATCTTTATCCAACTCTGGAAGAAAAGATCTTGATTGTAAGAAATGCAGTTAAGGTTGCTCATGCACTTGACAATCCTAATCCAAGAGTTGCACTTCTGGCAGCAGTTGAAGTTGTAAACCAGAAAATGTCATCCACACTCGATGCAAGCATTATTGTTAAGATGAATGAAAGAAAACAGATTAAAGATTGTGTTATTGACGGACCTCTGGCTTTTGATAATGCTGTGAATGAAAAAGCTGCAAAGATGAAGGGTATCGAATCAGAAGTTGCTGGAAATGCAGATGTGTTGATCGTTCCCAATATTGAAGCAGGAAATATCTTTGGGAAAGCCTTAACTTACTACTGTAATTATAGAGTTGCTCACGTAGTTATGGGAGCAAAAGCTCCGATACTGATTGCTTCCCGTGCAGATACTGCAGAGACTAAAATGCTTTCAATGGCATTGGGTGTACTGAGTGCGTAGGCTGAATTAACAACGAACCCGTCTTCGTTATACTTCGTCGTGACAGGCAAAACGAACAAAAAGCAGTCGATGTCTTTCTGAATATGTAGCCTTGTTTTAGAAAGACTTATCTGCCTTGGAAGAATCTCGTGTTCAATTTATAGCTTTACATCTTATAAGACTGGGAAAATGTAGATGCTTGAATTAGTTGAAGTTGAGTGTCTTTCTGAGCAATATTAAACAAAATTCTGGACAGTTCGGAATTATTACTTTTTTAGTGAGCAGTAGAAAAAGGAGATTTAATATGACTAAATCCGATCTTATTGATAAAGCTAAGCAAGCTTCAGAAAATGCCTATGCACCTTATTCCAAATTTAAAGTTGGTGCTGCACTTCTAACTAAATCAGGAAAAGTTTTTACCGGCTGCAACATAGAAAATTCTTCCTATGGGCTTTCAAACTGTGCAGAACGAACAGCGATATTTAAAGCCATTTCCGAAGGTGAAAAGAAGTTTAAGGAAATGGTTATTTATACAAATACTGATAAGCTTTTTACTCCCTGTGGAGCTTGCCGACAGGTTATATCTGAGTTCAGTTCTAATATGAAAATTACGATAGTTTCTGCAAAAGAGATTTTAGAAACAACTATTAGGAAATTACTTCCGTATGAATTTCATTTGTAAAAAATGAAAAAAGTCCCCTGAAAAGAGGGGGCTTTTTGTTTCTCTGGATTATTTACTACCTTGAAGCTAAATTAAGCAACATCAAATTCTTTTATTTCCTCTCCTTCAACATAAAGGTATTTTGGCTCTACTGGAGGTCCCGACTTCTTAATTTTATCACTGTCATTATCTTCTACATGTCTCCATATCTCCCAGGATTCGCCTTTACCATCAATACAGAAAGTTATCTTTTTGTTTTTGAAGTCATCGATAATGAATTGAATCGAGTTTAACGGTTCAGCTTTTGTTACCGGAATACAGAATTTTTTTCTATCGTAGATGTATTTCTCTTTCGCCATTTTTCCTCCATCTATTTTTGAATTCTATATACATCATAACTTTCCACATCATCGATCCAGAAGATTTTGTCAGGTTTTTTGGGAATTGAAATAACGATTCTTCCAAATCTGGCAGTACTTTTGAGAAATCCTGAAGTCAGGTCTATCTGTGTCCAGGCTTCTCCTGGATATCCTTTACTGCTGAATTTATTAACACGTTTACCTTTTGAATTAAAAGCGAGAAATCTGATAGTAACAGGATGATTGGATTGATAACTGGATTTAACAAAACATCTGGAATAGTAAACAGCATCAGCATCAATCGGGAAAGCATCGGAAATAATGTTTATCTTTGATTTGGGGTATTGGATTTTTAAACTCCTCCCACCACTGTGGCGATAATTATCATCCCAGAAGATCTGGTTCTCGGGTTTATTCAAAACCATCCAATCTTCAGGCATTGAATTAGTTTCAAATTCTCCAATTTCAAAGCTGGTATTGAAGACCACATTTTCTTTTCCGACAATATCCTTTTCCGAGAAATTCATAAGAGAGCCAAAAAAGCAACTTGAAATGATGACCATTAAAATTAATAATAATTTTTCCATAATTCCTCCTATTCGAAAATACTTATTTCGGTTAAATACTTTAAAATAATTCCAATTCCTAAAATATTTATAAGTAGATTAGAGCCCCCATAACTGATAAAGGGTAAAGGGATGCCAGTTGTAGGTACGATACCAATATTCATTCCAACATTTATAAATATCTGGAAGGTTATATATGCTAAGATTCCCACAGCAGCAAATCTGAATTCCCTTCTTTTTAAACTAATAATATTTCTCGATATTCTAAACACGAACAAAAAATAAATTAATAGAAGAATAGTGCAACCTAAAAATCCAAATTCTTCACCAATAA
>DAOVQH010000297.1 GCA_030628755.1 Candidatus Cloacimonadota bacterium
GTAAGTTCTCATATTTTTTACTCCTTTTTATTTTTTAAAAGTTTCTTCATTTTATTCCAAGCATCCAGGAGGTCATAGAAAAGGTAAATATCTTTAGGAAGTTTGTTATAAGCCATTTCAAAAGCTTCAGGTAAGTTTAAAAATCTTTTATCAGAAAAATATTCCGCTGCAGCTTTACTTCCTTTTATCAAGGCATGAAGACGTTTCTCTTTGTTTATGGTCTCAGCTTCTTCATAGTATTCGGAACGTAACCAGTTAAAGAATGGATTCCTGATAATCCAGCCCATACAAGCGTAATAAAATCTATCTAAATTCTTCTGGATAGTAATTGTTGGTTTGTTAGGGAAATCTCCAAAGCAGTTGTGAAAAATTAGGAGATCGATATCCACACAATGCCCTCCATAATAGTAGATTAGTGGACCAAACAGGGTATCTTCTCCTCTACCAAGGAAACACTCATCATTCATAACTAATGTAGTTGAGAAGAAAGGTGGCAACATATCCAGTTTATTCAGGTCTATTACTATATTTCCACCCAGCACTTTATTTGTATTAAAGATATTTTCTAACCAGCGATCTCTGGTCACAGGTGTATCAACTGATGAGATATAGTAGAATCTATCTTCTTTCTGAATACCCTGAAGAAGTTCCATCATGTAAGGGAAATTCATTTTGGGGATGATGTAATAACCAGTATAATCACTTGTTGTTACAACAGCACCATCCTCTTTCAGGAAGGTAAGATGTGAGCCCACAAAATCAATGTCTTCAAATTTTGATTCTCCATCATGAAATTGAGTGAGAATTTTTGGGAAGATATCCGTATCAAAGAAAAACAGGTGATCCAGACCCAGAAAAATAGCAGTAAGAATTACATAATTCCTACAGGTACCATAAGCAACTTTACTGTATTTTTTGAGATATGGAGTTCCGATAATTGTATTAATTTCTTTCTCATTTAATCCCAGGTCTTTTAATGAATTTTGCAGAAATGGTGCGTTTCCTCTTTTAACAAGAGTAACTTCACAATATTTTTCTAATTGTTTAAGTGTTCCGGTATCAACATAATCAATATAACAGATTATGAGATGGTCAACATTATGACCATATTTTTTTGCATTATCAAAAAAATCTACAATCGGACTCAACTGGTTTACGGTTCTACTAATTACACCAAACGCATTTTTTTTCAATTTCATAATGTTATCCTTTTTGATTATTTGCTTTTTTGAATTTACAACCAATAAAGCTCTTTTTTGTCAATCTAAAATAACAATTTTATTTACAATATTAAAAGAGTAACATTTTTATCATTCATAAAATACAGGGAGAAATTATACACAATATATGAGCAAAAGTAAATTAGCGAGAAATATCGGATCAATGTCCATAGCTGTATTTATAAGCCGTATTTTCGGGCTTGTTCGCGATATCATAATGACCAATTTTTTTGGTACTTCCTATGTTGCCGATGCTTTCCGTGTTGCTTTTCAAATCCCAAATTTCCTGCGCAGGCTTTTTGGTGAAGGAGCTCTTTCCGCAGCACTTGTTCCTATCTATACTGAGATTGGTGTGAAGGATGGGAAGAAAGCTCAAATTAATTTTGCTTTGAATGTTCTCTCTATTCTGACTATTTTTCTGCTAATTCTTTGTTTAATTGGAATAGCTTTGGCTCCTGTTATTGTGAGAATTCTGGCTCCTGGATTCGATGTTATAACCAGAGAGCTTGTTATTAAATTAACCAGGATTTTATTCCCATATCTTTTTCTAATCGGTTTGTCTTCGACTCTTATCTCGATTTTAAATTCTCACGATTATTTCTTTATTCCCGGGCTTTCTTCAGCTTTTTTGAATATTGCAATGATCGGTAGTCTGGGAATATTTGTACTTCTGACCGATTCAACAACAATGGAATCAAAGATCGTAATCTGGTCTTTTGGAGTGCTCATCGGGGGAGTTTTACAGACAATAGTTAATTTACCTCTTTTAAAAAAGATCGGTTACACGATAAGATTGAACTTGAGTCTGAAAAGTGAAGCTCTATTATCAGTTTGGAAGCGGTTGATACCAGGTGCGATTGGGATTGCAGTAAGACAGATCAATTTAGTGGCAGATATGATATTGGCTTCTTTATTAGTTACAGGTAGCATAGCAGCATTGGGTTATGGAAATCGTTTGATGCAGCTTCCTATGGGGATTTTTGGCGTAGCTACCGGAGTTGCAGTGTTACCAATGTTTTCCAGATATGTAGCGGAGAAGAACTGGAAGAAACTTCAGGATAGTTTACGATTTTCGGTTATTACTTTGAGCTATATTATGCTTCCAATCACAGCAATTATTGCCGGACTGGGAAAAGGTTTTATTAAAATTCTATTCATGAGGGGACAGTTCGATATTACCTCAGTTGATATGACATATAGAGCACTTCTATTTTACTCACTCGGTATAATATTTTATAGTTTGAATAGATTGATCATTCCAGTGTTTTATGCGAATAAGGATACAAAAACTCCGGTTAAGGTTTCTGCTCTGATCGTATTCATAAACATAATCCTGAATATAATACTGATGCAATTTTTGCAGCATGCAGGTCTGGCTTTTGCCACCTCGATTTCCGCTATGATACAGTTTATAATTTTAATTCATTTATTACGAACAAAAATACCAAAAATTCAATTTCCCAAAGTGTGGGGAACGATCATCAAAATAACATTTCTCTCAATATTGATTTTTATAGGTTTAACTTTTCTGAATAGATTTTATGATGATGTAACTTTTTGGGAAACTGTTTTGAAAACTATTTTGCTGAGTCTGGTCAGTATGTTATTTTTTATTTTTGGGGCTCAGGTTCTGAAAATTGAATATAGTGCGGAGATTAGAAAAATAATATGTCGGAAGTTTCTAAAAAAATAATACAAAAGTTGGTTTTGCTACCAGATTCTCCTGGTGTGTACCTGATGAAAAATTCTACAGGTAAAATCATTTATGTGGGAAAAGCAAAGATTCTGAAAAACCGGGTTCGTTCCTACTTTTCCGGGACAACTGTTGATGTAAAGACACGAGAACTCGTAACAAAAATCGCTGATTTCGAATATATCCTCACAATAACAGAAGAACAGGCTTTAGTGCTCGAATCTAATTTAATTAAAAAACACAGACCAAAATATAATATTTCCCTGAAAGATGACAAAAAATACCCTTTCATCAAGATTACAATAAATGAACCTTTTCCAAGAATATTCGTAACTAGAGATTTAAGAAAAGATAAC
>DAOVQH010000264.1 GCA_030628755.1 Candidatus Cloacimonadota bacterium
GAGCAAATTCCGGGATAATAGTTTTCTCAATTCTACGTGCCCCATCCAATACAGAGGTTCTTTTAACATAAGATTTTAAAACGGCAATTATTTCATCAATTTTAGGAAATAAAGGTATAGTAAATTCTTTTGATTCTGCAAGATCATTATAATCAGAGCCATTAAATTTGCTTATCCTGATATTAAAATAATCGTATTTTGAAAGCCCTAGATTGCCAAAAAAAATTATGGACAAAACTGTTGGAAAATAATTCCCATTATTTTTTCTAAGCATATGCCATTTAGTTAAAACATTTTTATCTAAATGATCCACATTAATTTCATGCAAAAAATATTTAATAGCATTTTTATCCAAATCATTTATTGATAAAGAAGGTATAATTTCTTCTTCATAAGAATAGCCATGAGCTTCTCTTCGCAATTCTTCAATTATTTCCTGAGATGCTTTTCTTGTAGTTGAACCAATCCTAATAAACCGACTGACTTTGAGATTTTGAGACTTTGAGAATGTTTGATCGTTTATAAGGTCCATTTTTCTGGTTTTCTGCCCATATTTACTAATTTGCCGATAATATAATCGTAATTTTGTTCTAAGTCATCAAAAATCTTTTTATTTAAATAACCACATTTATAAGCAAATTTTAACCAAACTTGTGTTTCGGCTGCTTCTGCTTCAGAATCTGATAGTTTTGAGACAAATGCTTTAGGATATCTTCTTTTTCTGAATGCTTCCGCGATATTAGCAGCAACCGAACGGGAAGAGCGTCTAATCTGATCAGTTAGTGAATATTTTTCTTCTTTTGGAAAATTCTTTGAAAGTTCATATATTTTCATGGCACTATCAAATGACATCTTAAAAACATCCAAATCGTTATGATCCCGTATTTTCATAATATCTCGTATCCTTTTCTCACAGTCGCCAATCTCCCAGTCACTCTATTCCCCCCATTACTTGTATATGTATAATCTTCTTCCCATTTATATCTATAATAGAAATGTAAGGTGAAATCATTGGAGTTATAGAATCATAGATCATACTGGAAATTTTTTCTTCCAGCTCAAGTGGATTTTTAACGCCAACAACTTCACGCTCTTTATCAGTTATACCGATAATCAATTCGCCACCTGCTCCATTTGAAAAGGCAATAATGGTTTTTAATATCTTTGACTTTTCTGTAAACTTTTCTTTGAATTCTAATTTTCTAGTTTCAGGCTGTTTAATTTTATTTAATATTTCCATAATATTCTTTTTTTCAACGAACCCCGGTGAAATAAAAAAAAAGATTCCACCCAATGGAATATTGACTTCGTCATTCCACCCCAGTTTACCCTGTTAAATCCCTTAAGGGAAAATCAAAGATTTTATTTAACAGGGTGAAATATAAACAAAAGATTTAACCCCAGTTAAATAAAAAAACCGATTTAACGGGGTAAACGGGGCAAGCAGGGCAAGCCTGTTATACCGGGTTTTACAAAATGACGAGTCATCTATCCATCAACCTTATTCCTGAATTCTTCTGTATGATGAAGCATATGTGGTCTTGGTCCTACAACACTCATATCTCCTTTTAATACATTCAAAAGATGACTTGATTAGTGGACGAAAAAATGAAAATAAGCATTTTTATTTTATTGAATTAATTACATAATAATTCATAACTTCAGCTACTTCACAAAGTCTTTCATCAGCAGCTACAAAACCCCAACTTTTTTCTGATATTTAGAAGTGAGTTCTGCTATAACTGTTTTGAACTGCTAATATTTCAAAACAGTCGTAGCAGTTCCATAAGTTCTATCTTCTTAAAGTCACATACATATTAAGAATGTGTTCCCCTTTAGGTGAAATTGAGTAAAATACTTTATTCTTACTAATGGTCTTATTTAGTAGGTTATTTTCAAAAAGTCGATTGCAGGTTTTGGAAAGGGTCGCCCTTGCAAGAGCTGTAGCCTTCTGAAAGTCTGTATTGGATGCTGACATAGGTTGGTTCTTCAATACTTTTAACACAAGATATGATTCTTCATCAATCTCTCCAATAAGGTAATTCTTACTAGCAAGTGTAGCCATTGCAAATTCCACTTTAATAGGTACAGGGACATTTTGAAGTATTGACTGGCGAAGTATGATTGCAGAATATCTCAATAATTCTCTAATATTACTATTGCAGACGCTTGCAAGAAATACTTCAACCTCTTGACTAAATGGATAGATGAAGGAGTCCAATACTACTTTGTTAAATCTTGGAAGTAGTAAACTATGCACAGACTGGTGTTGTCTCTTTACTATATCTTTCAACTCAACAAAATCCATGAATCGTGCTCTATAAACAGAGTCTGGTTCCTTGGCAAATAGTTCACCTGTCTCCTTTCTTGTTGCAAAAATGGATATGCATTTTTTTGAAACGAATATTGGCTCACAGGATTCAAGAATATTAGCCTGAAGGTTTAAGGGCAGATGATCAGCGTCATCAAGAAAGATAATGATAGGTCTATTTATATTGTCCAACATTTCTTCTATCATTGTTTCTCTTGATATTAGGCTTACTCTTGATAACTGTTCCCCTCCTTTTTTCCTTTCTATGCCTGTTTCAAAAAAAGGTAATTTACCACTGATTTTTTTCGAGGTTGATTTAATCATTCTTGATTCATAAATAAGCTGTTTTTCAATACTTTCTGCTGATTTTACACCGAGTTTCATTGTGAACTTTGCTATTTCAAGAGTGATTCTATCGATAATAGCCTGATGCTCTTCTATCTGTGATAGATCTACACGCAAAGAAATAGGGAAATCAAGCAAAATTCTGTTTATGAGTGTAGTTTTTCCGATACCAGCCTTTCCTGAGATTAAAAGATTAAATGGATTAGTGCTTTCCAGATACGAAGAAATCTCTGTAAACTCTTTATCCCGGTTTACAAAATACGCAAAATCATCTTTTGTTGATAAGGGTTCTATTGATAGAAAAGGTTCAGATTTTAACCCAATTTTCTCCCACATTTTATATCCTCTTAAATTTCATTTTTTCTGCTATAATTATAAAAACACTATTGCTATATTATAACTGGTCATAAAATATTATTCATTTTTGTGTTATTTCGTGCCTGTCCCTTTCAGCCCGTTAGATATTCACCATGTTAGATGTTTACTATCTCACAGGGTAAAATTATCTAACGGGGTAAAATGCGACCTGCTCAATATAGAGCAAAGATAACACATTGGGAAACTATTTTACAGAGATAATTTTTCAACAAAGAGAGGACAAGCATTTCAAATTTCACAAAGATGAGATCCCAGTGAAAAACATCTGTGTAAAGAGAGAAATATACTATTATTCCATTTGCTCAAAAGGATTTATCACTTTAATACTATTCTTATTCTTTAATATTTCTTTATCAGCTGTAGCAAGAATAAAATTGTTCCTATGCGATTGTGCACATATAATTGCATCGGGAAGCTTCAATCCTGTCTTCTTTCTTATATCCGCAGAATTTATTGAAATTTCTGAATCAGGATAATAAATATCTATAGAATCTAAAAATTTCTTAATACTCCTTTTTTCTTCATCTTTAACATCATAGCATAGTAATTCTATTTCTGTTATAAATGATATTGCCAATCTTTCTGCATTTCTAACCCCGATAATTCATAAACAAGATTAAAAAATCACTTAATTTGTTTATAATATATGTGTTAGATCGCTTTATAATAAATAATATAGTTTTGTATGTGAATTATTACACTATGTCGGGATTAACCTTCAAATTCATTTATTCATGAATTATTCAGGTTAACAATCTCAACTGCTTCTACAACTCCTTTTAGAAAATATATTACTATATTAGTATCAAGAAAAAGGTTCATAATCTTTTATCCCATTCACTACGTATCTTACTTTGAA
>DAOVQH010000202.1 GCA_030628755.1 Candidatus Cloacimonadota bacterium
GTAATAATTATCGCATCCTCAGAATATAGCGTTTCAATATCTTCAATATTTTTTGTAGTGTAGGAAGTCTTATAATTCTCCAGAAATTTTATAGCAATCTGCCTGTAATCCCAATCTCCTGCAGCAGTTCCCTGTGTTTCAAATAGTTCATGCAGAGCAGGATTTATGGTATAACAGAAATTATAGATTTTTCCGTCCTCATCAAAATCGATAACTACAGTTTCATTTCGGGTTGGAAAACCTTCACAACTTACCGAAACACCAAACTGACGAGCTTCCCAACCAAAATCAGTTTTATTTATATCGACAGTTTGCGGATAGACAAGCAGTTTTGTATGATTGTTATCCACAACCTTGTTCATGCGGGTTATGATATTATCATCAGTAAAAATTGCTTCTTTATCTATCAGTTCGTTATCCAGCATAGTAAACAGCGTGAATGTGTTTTTGGCGATCTCACTTTCCACAGGACAATTTGCAGTATTATTGAAGATTATATTAAACCCCCTTCTTCCCTCCGGCAGCTGCCGGAGGGACTTGATTTTTTTCTTTTTCAGTTTAATTTCTTTATATATTTCAAGCTGTTCACATTCAAAAAGTTCGCTTAATATTTTTGTTTCAGTCAGGTAACTGTTGTAAAGATTCTCTTTAACATCGATCTTAATTGTGAGTGCATCCATCTTTTTATATTCTTTACCCCAGAGGTCTATCTGGAGCAGGTTGTAATTGGTTTTATGTGGTATGAAATCATGCAGGTCATAATAATAAATATTCAGGTCATGGATAGGTTTGTTTTGATAGGAAATATCCAGAACGATGGTTCGTGTTTCGTATTTATATTCATTGGAAACAAGTTTTATGCGAATATCTTCACCTATCTCACGGATCAGATTAAAGATGATCTCAGGAGAATAGACTTTGTCTTTGTATTGTATAGACCCTTCTTGTAAACCTTCGATGGCAACTGCAGCACGATAATAATTTCGAAAAGCTTTGCCAAGCTGTATCAAGGTAAGGTTTTCTTCTGCTTCTCGTAAGAATCCTTGGATTTCTATCTTTTTATTTTCAAAGATCTTTTTGTATTCGGATTTTTTAATATATCGCAGGATATGAAAAATAGGTCCTGCTTTGTAGCAAAGCTGTTCAACGTCTGGTAGTCTTCCATAAGTATATGTACTCAGTACTTTTTCGAGGTTCTCTTTTATTTCACCACTTCCAGTTTCTGAGGTAATTGCTGTTACCTCCGAAGATACGACCACGTAAATTTTGCTCATGAGTTCCTGCAGAGCTTTCTGGTCGGTTTCCTTGCGTTGTTTGCCTTTAGCGGTACCAAAATAATAGATATCAGGTTGTGATTGGATGAATGCGATTTTTTCTTGGATTTCTGCGCTTTCTTGTGCAGATATGAGTATTGTAATGAATAATAAGATTAATAACAGTTTTTTCATTTAGTTTCCTTTAATTTCACTTTTCTATTTTACATTTTCAATTTTATTTTATTTGGAAGTCCTCGCAATACGAAAACCGCCATTGCCGGTGCAGCCATCGGGACTGACGTTATAACGATCGGAAGAACGGCAGTAGCCAGCGCTGTTGATCCAACCACCACCACGCAAAACAAGGTATTTTCCGCTTGTTGGTCCCTGCGGATTATTTTTCGAACTGTTCTTGTAATAATTCTTACTATACCAGTCATTACACCATTCCCACACGTTTCCGCTCATGTCATAAATCCCGAGTTCATTGGGTTGTTTTGTTCCTACTTTATGTGTTTTACTGTTCGAGTTTTTATAATACCAGGCAACATCACCGATATTATTTGAACCTGAAAATTTGTAATCTTTGCTTTTATTTCCTCCTCTGGCTGCATATTCCCATTCCGCTTCGGTCGGTAATCTGTATCCGTTGGCAGAAAAGTTACATTTTGTATTCTTTCCGCTTCCTGTGTAGCACGGTGTTAAACCTTCTGCTTCACTTTTTTTATTACAAAACTCCACCACATTATACCAGCTAACTTTTTCGACAGGTAGATCATCACCTTTCCAATTACTCGGATTATTACCCATTATCGCTTTCCACTCTTTTTGCGTAACTTCATATTTACCAATATAAAAATCGCTTAAAGTTACGGAATGAATCGGTTTTTCATCATCGTATTCATTACTACCCATCTGGAAAGTGCCGCCCTTCACGAAGATCATATTCTCGAAACCCGAGTCGATTTGAGAATCCAACCCGACTCGAGTTTCTGGTTCTAAAGTAATACTAACTTGAGCTGTTTTATTCAGATCTATTGTGCATTTTTTGGTTTTAGGTTCATATCCTGTTAAAGAAGCTATAATTTGATATTCACCGATTTGGAGGTTGGTTTTATATTTAGAGCCTTTCCAATTATCAATGGTTTTTTCATCTTTTTTCAGGGTTACATTTGCTTCCATCGGTTCAACCACAAATTGCAGTTTCCCGGTTTTCTTTTTCAAAGTAAAAGATTCTGTAATATCTTTTCCTTTTTGCACATCAATGGTTCTGGTTTGGGAAAAATAACCGGTTTTTCTAACTTCGATCTTATGTTTTCCGGGAGAAATTTCTTGAATATTTCCTGTTAGCTTTTCATTGTTCAAATAAATATCCGCATCAGATGGATTTATGGAAATCGTGAGCATAACCGTGCTTTTTTCGAGATGATAGCTGAAGATGTTGTTTCCTGTTTCAGTTACAGTAATAGTTTCTTCGATTTTTTCGTATTTGTTTTTCACTAATCGCAGATTATAATTTCCGGGAAATCTAAAAGGTTGTTTATTGGTTTTTCCAATTTCATCATTATTCAGATAAATGGTAGCTCCGGTGGGAACAGATTTTATGGTTATCATTACTTGATCAATTTCTTCCAGTTTTATATCTTTAAAAAGCGTTGAAGATTCTGAAATAGTAATTGTTTTAGTCTTGCTTCTATATCCCTCTTTTTGCACTTTCAGGGTGTGTTTTCCAATAAAAAGCTTAAAGGTTTGTCCTGTTCCCTGGTTTTCTCCATCAATTATTTTTTCAGCATCGGTTGGATCAGATATTATCACAACATTAATAAATACTTTTTCAGGAACATTTGTCAGCACCATTTCATAAACTCTTTGAGCATGTACTTCAATTCCAAAATCTGCAAGTAATCTAACTTCTAATGGTTCATATTCAGAGTGAGTTATTTCAACTACCCGCTGTTTATCGTTCAGGTAAAATTTATATTCATTTTTCTTTTCATTATAAATTGGTGCATGTTTTGTAGGTCTTCCGATATTTTTAAATCCCAATCCTTTTAGTTCGGTTTTTACAATGAGAACTGGAGCCCATTTACCATCTGCATCCCGAACTTCCAGGTTTGTATGTGTTGGTGGAAGTTCTTTGATGGATTCTACACGGAGGGTGCCGAGGGAGTTTAGTTGTATTATTAATACGGTAATAAAAATAACAAATAATGTCTTTTTCATTCTTTCACCAAAAGCTCAATTTATTAATATTAAAATTCTTTTTTTCATCAGATTTTTGTAAAGGATTTTATCAACTTTCCGAAACTTATCTTCAGATTCCCGCTTTTGCGGGAATGACATTTCGTAAGAAGTTTCGGAAAGATTTTTACCTTTTTCATTAACCTTGAAACATGTTGGTTCAACCGCCTGACCTATTGAATAATTGGGGTCCTGTTTGAACCTTGTATTTTCCTTGAACACCGTCCCGGTGTGATTTCATGGTTTTATTATTATGACCGAGACGGTCATTCTTAAACATTTCATTCAATCAGGTCCCCGATTTAATCGGGGATTGAACGAACTTCTTCAGTCCTGAAAACGTTTACCTACCCTTGGCATGGCTTCTTTCAAATTGATTCCTTGCTTAGCGCTTTCAGGGGTGATGATCTGATATCCCCTTGTTCCCACGCTCCCGCGCGGGAAAATATCTCACAAACGCTCCGCGTGGAAAACTAACTACTCTTTTGACGCAGGAGCGTCTGTTCCTTCATTCCAACGCAGGAGCGTTGGAACGAGAAAAATTCCTATTACTAAATTTCCATGACTCCGTTATTACTCGTTTTAGTTTTAATTATTTCAATAAAATTCGGATTTTGTGAAAAATATTTCTCCATCAACTTAGCTATTTTTTCAACTTTTTTCCTATCACAAACAGCAAAAACAGAAGAACCCCCACCACTTATATTACATCCAAAAGCTCCTGCATCAATGATTTTCTTTTTAATCTGAATGTAGTTCGAAATATAAGCTCCCCGCACTGGTTCAGCAACATAATCCACAGAAACAGCTTTCCCGAATTCCTCTATATCTTTTAAATGAATCGCATGAATCACAGTGGAACAATGTGCAATTTGTTCCTTGAGTTTTTCCTCTCCAATATCATAAGTAATAAATCCTCTTGTTGTTCTTTGAATTTTCTTCATAATAGCTATAACAATAGGAAATTCAGGGATTTTTAATTTCAAAACTTCAATCGGATTGTAACTTTTTATCAGGATAAAGCCACCCAATAAAGCTGCAGCAACATTATCCGCATGTGGAGAACCACCTGAAGCTATTTCTCCCATTCGTGATATATCAATTATCTCATTTTCGGAAAGCTCTAAATTAAGAAGTTTATTCAATCCAAATATACAAGCAGCAGCAGATGCACCTGATGTTCCTAAACCGCAACCAGAAGGCATCTTTTTTATTATCTGAATTTTTACTACGGTTTTTATTTTTTTTCTTTTGAGTAATTCTAATACAGCCAATCCTGCAGAATTGTCATTAACATTTACAGGTATATCATCTTTTTTACCAGTTATTTCAATGGTTATCTTTTCTGAATCATTTAGTTGAACCCTGATATCATCAAAAGGGTTATCTAAGGTAAGGGCAAAAATATCATAACCCGGTCCAACATTGGCAATAGTAGCAGGAACTCTTAAAAGAATTTCTTTCAAATCAATCCTCTCTTTTCCATAA
>DAOVQH010000153.1 GCA_030628755.1 Candidatus Cloacimonadota bacterium
AAAATTAATTAATACTCAAAAGCTTTAATAATTAACCTTCACTTTTAAATTTGACATTATCAGACTGATTTAAATTTTGAATAAGTCAAATTATAATCAGGAGAAATAAATGGAAAATGGATTTATTCTTGGGAATAGAGTACTGGATATAGTAGTTGTTGCTTTAATAATTGCACAAACAATTAAGGTCCTTTACACATTATTCAAAGAGAAAAAATTGAATTTTAGAAAATTCCTCGATACTGGCAGTATGCCCAGTTCCCATACTGCATCTGTTGTTTCCCTTGCCACAGCAGTGGGAATCCTGGAAGGAATAGGAACTGCCCTTTTCGCTATTAGTGCAGTTTTTGCTATTGTGGTTATGTATGATTCCACAGGTGTCCGTCGTGCAGCAGGAAAACAAGCCACTGTTCTGAACAAGATTGTAGAAAATATCCGTAAGAAAGAAGGTCATACAATTCTTGAGGAAAACCTGAGGGAACTCATTGGTCACACTCCTCTGGAGGTTATAGTCGGCGCTGTTCTGGGTGCTGCTGTTGCTGTTATAATGAGTTAAATTGCTTTATATTGACAGGAATAAGAAATAATTTTGCGTAGTTTAAAATTTTAAAATAATTAGGAGGAATGAACAAATGTTAGACAAAAAAGCTGATCTTGCAGGACCGGGAATCAGTACTTATGAAGAAGTGGAAAAAATACTTCCCGGCGATTACAAATCTTTGCTGACCCCAAGAGAGACAATGATTGCTTTATTTGAAATGAAGAAGTACATTGAGGAAAATCTGTGTAAAGAACTCAACTTGATAATGGTTCAGGTTCCACTTATTGTTGATATTAAAAGTGGAGTGAATGACTCTCTTGACAGGGATGGTTCCAGATCGCCTGTAGGATTTCCATGCGGATTAGGACTTGACGAGCCTATTCAGGCGCAGGTAGTACAGGCAGCCAC
The DNA here is from genome assembly GCA_030628755.1 of Candidatus Cloacimonadota bacterium. Taxonomy (GTDB): domain Bacteria; phylum Cloacimonadota; class Cloacimonadia; order Cloacimonadales; family TCS61; genus JACNIV01. The sequence continues at coordinate 950 of DAOVQH010000153.1, forward strand.
AAAATGGAAACGTACTGCTCTCAAACAATTTGGTTGTAAAGTGGGAGAGGGTATCAACACCGATATGAAGGCTGTCAGGAAAGATTATTTTTTGGATCATGATCACTCATCTTATGTGGATCAGTGGGATTGGGAAAGAGTTATGACTGCTGATGATAGAAACCTTGAATTCATTAAAGATATTGTTAAGAAAATCTGGAAAGTATTATTGGGAGCAGGAAGACATGCTCAAGAACTTTTCCCTCAGTTAAAAGATAGTAGATATCCGGATTTTCCAGAAAAACTTAAATTCATTCATGCAGAAGAAATCCTGGAGATGTTTCCTGACCTTCCACGTAAAATGCGTGAAACTGAGATAATAAAGAAATATCCGGCTGTTTTCATCATTGGGATTGGTTGGGTACTCAAAGATGGTTATCCACACGAAATGAGAGCTGCAGATTACGATGACTGGGTAACTGAAACTACTTCCTCAGATGGAAAACCAATGCACGGACTTAATGGAGATATCCTGGTCTGGAATCCTGTAACCAAGCGTCGTCATGAACTAACTTCAATGGGAATTCGCGTAACCAAAGACACTCTTAAACAACAGCTTGAAATCACAGGTCAAATGGATTTCCTGAAACTGCCATATCATCAAGCTATTCTTAATGATGAAATTCCTCTCAGTATTGGTGGCGGCATCGGGCAATCCAGAACTTACATGTACTTTCTCAGGAAAGCTCATCTTGGTGAAGTCAGCGTAACAATCTGGCCGCAACAACTTAAAGATATTTGTGTAAAAAAGAATATCTTTGTTCTTGAATAATAGATGTTATATTGCTTTATTAATGACCGCAAGCTTTATCTTGCTTGCGGTCATTGTCTTAATTTGCAATGTTAAATAATAAAATATGAAAAAAGAATTCAATATTTTACTCGGAAAAATTCAAAATATCATCGAGAATCCCGACGAACTGAACAAGAAGTTAAAACTCATCTGTGAACTTCTTCGAGATAATGTAAATTACTACAATTGGGTTGGTTTTTATTTTCTTAATGAGAACAAGAAAAACTTAGTTCTCGGACCTTTTGTTGGTGAGACTACAGAGCATGTTCGGATACCGCTTGGAAAAGGAATTTGCGGTCAGGTTGCACAGAATAAAAAAACAATGATCATCCAGGATGTAACGAAAGAAGATAATTACCTCTCCTGCAGTATAAATGTGCAGTCGGAAATTGTAGTTCCAATTTTAAAAGATAATTACTTCATCGGGGAACTCGATATAGACTCCCAGACCTATGCACCATTTTCAGATGAGGATAGAGAATTTCTGGAGAGGGTGTGTGGAATTATTTCTACACTATTCTGAATTAATTCTATTTTAGTTCAAAACTCTAACTAGAGTTCATCCGTAAAGTGCCGTTTCGAGTTGTAAGGAGCTTGCGACGACGACTCGAGGTAGATTGAATACGCACTTTTTCTCGACTCGTCGTTCCTTACGAGTCGAAAAACCTGAGTTTACGGACAGACACTAATTAACACCCTCAAAATCAGTTCTACTGAATGGTACACCATCTTTATATAAAATTCTAAAAGACGGTTTTTTTAATCTAGGTTTCAATAGTTCAGGATATTCACCAAATTCTGCTATTTCATATTTTCTTATAGGAAAAATTAATTCCTTAAATTTTGAGATAGCTATGGAATTTAAACTGGCTGATTCCCATTTCTCTTTTGCTTCTTTCTTTATAAACGATTCTATATCCGGATACTTATCAATTTCTTTTAACCAGAAGAGCCAGAAAAATCTATAAAGCAATTTTTTCAAAGGTTTTGCAGATCCAATGTGAATGAAAAAGATATCCTTTAATCTTTTTATTTTATAAAAAATGGGAACATGTAAAGCTTCAAATTTGCCTTTCCTAATATATTTTAAACTTGGGTGATAGTTGTGAATATATCCCTCAGAATGAAGTTCACGTCCGGTTTTAACATGAAACAAATCACCTGCCAAGCTTAAAATCAACGGATAAATATAATAATATTTTTTTTGATCCAAAGAAAGTAAATAGTTACGCAAAATTTTTATATTATTTTTCCCTGAAGTGAAAGCAATAAAATCTGCATCCCATCTTACAATCCATCTATGAGATGTCAAATTAAGTGCTTCATTACTGATATTGCAATAATCCCGGTCACTGTTATGATGAAGTAAAACGGGAAAACTTAATTTGGATTTAACTTTTTCAATCTCTTCCAATGTATTATCCGTCGAGCCATTATCAATTATCACAACCTCGTCAGCGAAATCATTCAAAGAAAGAAGTGAAGTGGATATACATTCTTCTTCATTCTTAACACGGATCATCACACTTATCCCGGGTTTTCTTTTAGGATTTGAAAAAAGAAAGTATAAAAAATTTGAAAAAAAAGAAATGAAATAATCAAAATTTTGTTTTAGTGTATATTTGTATTTCATTCATCAACCTTAATAAATGATTGTAGAGTATCTATAATTAATGCCGGATCATTGACAGAGTAAATGAAACAATCCTGAAAACTCCGAAAAAGAACAAGCTTGATAGTTGAATCAATTTTTTTGTCTTGCAAAAGCACCTGATGTCCTGTTTCCTGTAATTCTTTTGTTAGGTTCTTGCTGATATTTTCCGGCATCTCATATTGATCAAGAAGTTGAATTATCTGCTGATGATCTCTTTTATTTATAAATCCCATATTATAGCTGATTTGTGTAGCTGCTCTGATACCAATACTTAAAGCTTCTCCATGTGATATCCGGTAATCCGAGATCGATTCTATAACATGAGCGAAAGTATGGCCCAGATTTAATATACGGCGTTCTCCTCTATCCTCGAGGTCATTTTCACATATCTCAAGCTTCAATTTAACAGCTTTTTCAATTATGTCTTTTATGTTTATTTTGGTGTTCAGCATATCAAAAAGGGGGGATTTCTTTATCAAAGCTATTTTAATACATTCAGACCAACCGTTCTTCATTTCTTCTTCAGGAAGGGTTTTTAGAAACTCAGGAACAATAATTACCTTTTCAGCAGGATAAAACGTACCAATGTTGTTTTTTATCCCTTTAAAATTTATTGCTGTTTTTCCTCCAATTGCTGCATCTATCATAGCTAAAAAAGTTGTTGGAATCAAAACCAATCTGCAGCCGCGCATATAAGTGGATGCTGTAAAAGCAGTAATATCCGTGGTTATTCCTCCACCTATACCGATGATAATAGATGCTCTATTTACATTATTTTTCTGAAAGAAGTTATAGATTTCTTTCGCTTTTGTAAGATTTTTATTTTCCTCTTTTGCTTTTAAAAGATAAATAGGAGAATTATAATAAATACTTTGCAATTTATCTTTATACAAATCAAAGATTAATTCATCGATTATATAAACTTTTTTAATAGATTTTTGAAATTGGAATTTAAAATTATCTATAAAAAAAACTTCAGTATATTTTACGCCTAGTTTATATTTCATAAATCCTATAATTATCTGTTAATTATTCAATTAGTCTATAAAGCCTAAATTCAATATTATGAAAATTATTAAGAACATTATATTTCGTAATATATTCCAGATTCTTCCACTGTTCTTCATCAATACAACTTGTTTTCTGAAATACTTTTAATGGACTATCCTTCCAGTTGGTCTCCAAAACAAATATCGAATAATTAATATTATTATCTAATTTAGTAAAATCATAATAAATATCTGTCTTATTTACACCTAATAAGGCTAAAAGTGAAGTATATCTTCCGCAGACTATTATTTTTTCTTCAGAATTTATCGTATAGATATCATCACTTACTTTTTCCCCTAAATCGTTAATTGAAAATCGCAGATTGAAAAAGTAATGGATTGTCTTTATAATGTTCCATCCGTTTAATATAATAATGGCTATTAATATGATAGAGAAGATATGTTTTTTAGAGCAAATTATCAATTTCCCAGAATCAATAAAATATTCCTTCAATCTGATCAAAAATATGCCTATAAAATAACTGACTGGAATAGTGAGAACAACTAAATATCTCGAAGGTGCGTAACCAAAAAATCCAAAAAATAAAATTATAGCTAATAATATAGAAATGAAAAATGTATCAATCAGATTTATCACTCTTTTTTTTATAAATTTATAAATTATTAACCAGATGGATAATAACGTGAGAATAAATAATGGTATGTTTTTCCAGATAAAAGGAACAAGGAATAAATTTGAATAGTTTTTCAAAATTATGATTGGTTTCAAATGATCTAATGTAATTTTACCTCGAACTAAAATCCTGAATATATTAATAAAATGTTCTCCCGATTTATTTTTAAGAAATAGTATCGTTAAGATTATTACAACTAATGAAACAATTAGCAAAAGGAGAATTCCATATATGTCCGCTATTTTTAGTATTTTTCTATTATTAAACTTATTGTCCAATATTTGGAATACAAAAATAAGAACAACTATGATATAAAAAAATCCGCCTGTAGTTTTTGTAAGTACAGAAATTGATAAAAACAATCCTGATAATATATAAAATATTTGTTTCATAATAATTTTATTTGATTTTAATGCGAGAAAAAGAAATATTAATGAAATAAATCCAAATGTAAACATCGGAATATCCCAAAAAGCTACTCTGCTATAAATTAAATAAATATAATTTGTACAGAATATAAAAACCGAAACAGGTAGAATCACTTTTAAATCTTCATGCTTTTTCCTATAAGATAAAATGATGAAAATTATAAACAATAAAATCGTTAATGTTGATAATAAAAGTGATGGGAATCTGATTGAAAACAGAGAAAGTCCAAAATATTCAAGACAGTAATACTGTAAAAATGACATCACTGGCATAACTAGAATGTGATTAAAATGGTCACAAATAAAATGTCCTGTTAATATTTTCTTTACTGCGTTTGTTGAATAAAAACCTTCATCTGTAAAGAAAGCTCCACTCCAGGTTACTGAAGTATCCGGATCAGCACTAATTCGATGAAATCTAATAATAAAAGACAATGATGAAATAATTAAAATAAATATCAGGATCGATTTATTAACATACATTATAGTATTTAAGAACTATTTTCCCGATTGTTCATATCGATAAATATTATATTTAAAAATTTCTTGAACTTATCATTTCGATGAAAACTATATATAAACCCTGAAAGAGCAGTTATAATTAGAGTAAATTTTATTAGCGATATGATTGGATTTGTCTTTAAAATAAAATTAAGTGATGAAAAAATTACCATAAACACTAATATAGTAATTACATAAGCAAAATTATAATCAATGAAATAGACTCTTTTTGCAGCTAAGTAATTGAATATTACAATGAAAAAATAAGCAATTACAGAAGCTATTCCAGCACCAT
>DAOVQH010000167.1 GCA_030628755.1 Candidatus Cloacimonadota bacterium
ATCGCTAATAATATCAGCTATGGAACGCTGGAAGACGTTACTGAAGAAAATATAATCCGTTCTGCAGAAATTGCCTATGCAGATGAATTCATTGAAAAGTTCCCGAATAAATATAATGAGATGCTCCATACAAAAGGTTCAAATCTTTCCGGTGGACAGAAACAGCGTCTTTGTATTGCCCGGGCAATTGTCGGAGATCCCCCCATCCTCATTTTTGATGAGGCAACCAGCGCTCTCGATACAGAAGCAGAACAGAAGGTTCAAAGAGCTATCGAGCAGGCAACAAAAAACAGGACTGTGATAGTAATTGCTCACCGGCTTTCCACTATTCTTTCATCTAATAAAATCGTAGTTCTGGATAAAGGTAATATTGTCGGTATTGGTAAACATAAAGAACTGCTGAAAACCTGTGAAAGGTACCAGACTTTATACAAACTGCAATTTGCTGATAACGCATAAAATATGAGATTTCTTTTTTACATATCCAAGAAATATTCTATTCCCATAGTAAAACCATTGTCAGAATATCTAAAAAAAACGGATCATGAATTTGCTTTTTATGTATCTGAAAAAGTGAATAAGAACATCCCGGATGAATGGAAAGAATTTCTTATAATGAATGAAGTAGATAAAGCTATTAATTACCACCCCGATTTTGTTATCGTTCCCGGGAACTTTGTTGATCCCCGCATTCCGGGCATAAAAGTACAGATATTTCACGGATTGGGAATTGAAAAAAAATCACACTACAAGATCCGCCATTTCTTTGATGTTTACTGCACTTCAGGTCCTTTTGTTACAAAAAAATTTAAAATACTTCAAAAAAGATACAAGTACTTTCTGGTCAAAGAAACAGGGTGGTCAAAAATTGATTATATCTTGAATTATCCAACAGAAAACCTGAAAAAGAAGCTGAATATTCCAGAAGGAAAAAAAGTAATTTTATTTGCCCCGACTCACAGTAGGAAAATGCAGTCTGCAGAAGATCTGCTTCCTGTCATTCCAAAAATAACAAATGAAAACGAGATGTGGCTGCTTAAATTTCATGAACTTATGGATATGAATCTAATTCGAAGTTTCACAGAGCGAATAACCGAAAGGGTCAAGTTTATTGATGACTTTGACATCACCCCCTATCTTCATCTAGCAGATGTACTTATATCAGATACTTCATCTGTAATTTATGAATTCATGGTTCTGGACAAACCTATGATAACCTATAAAACCCAAAGCAGAACCGATAAAGGAATAAATATAACCGACCCTGATGACCTGAGAAAGGCAATAGACAGAAGCCTGGAAAATCCTGGTGAATTCAGCAGTAACAGGAAGAAGCATCTCGAAGAGATCAATCCATATCTTGATGGGAAAATAAGTGAGAAATTAATTTCAACTTTGTTGGAAATAAAAGAAAAAGACCTTCTACCAAAAAAGAAAAAACCAATGAATCTTCTCAGGAAATTGCAAATTCTTCATCATAGAAAATTCAGAAAAGGATACCTGAGATGATAAAAGTTCTATTCGACCTGAAAAAGGAATATTATTTTAGCGCTTTATTCCCACTTTACAAAGAAATGGAAAAAGACCCGGATTACGAAATCTACTTTCATATTGGTAAAGATCAGCGAAGATTTTTGGGGATTTTTCTTATTACAGAAACCAGTAGGATCGCTTCCAATCTGCGAAAGCAAGGCTATAAGATCACAGAAAAAACCGAAGGATTTGACCTTGTCATTTGCGGAGATGTCCTCAAACATCCGGAAAGATATGGTGATTGCATACGAGTTCACGTGGATCATGGCGTTGGAATAAAAACACTTCGAATTAGAAACATCGTTCGTCAGAAAGGTTATCATTACCATGTTTTCCTGGAAGGGCAATATTGGTATGATTATATAAGAAGTTTAGGCTGGGAAGATAAAGCAAACTTTTATATTACCGGTATACCAAAACTCGATCAATTTTTCTGGAAAGGATACTATGATAACGACAAATTACTCCAGAAACTCGGATTGAATCCAAATAAAAAAACAGTTCTTTTCGCTCCCTCGTATAAACCGAGTTGTATAAAATTCCTCAAGGAAAAAATTACAAACCTTCTTCCCGAGTATTATCTGATAATTAAACTCCATCCCTACAGTTGGGCTGGAAAATACGCTCCGCATTCCCAACATAAATTTTATGAAAAACTGGCAAAAAAGAATAAAGAAGTATTCCTTATCCCGAAAGATGATTTCGACATTTATCCTTATATGTATCTTGCAGATACGATGGTAAGTGATACTTCCAGCGTGATAAATGAATTCCTGGCACTTGGAAAACACGGAATAATCTATGTACTGCCATTTGAAAAGCTGAATCACAGCGATGGAATGTCTGTCCTTTCCATCGACCCGAAAGAGTGGTTGAAAGGTGCTTTCCCGCATATGTTCAAGCCGGATGACCTGCTTCCTGCTGTGGAATCTGCTTTGAATCCCACACCTGAAATGAAGAAAAAACTGGTAGATTACAGGAGCTATTTTTTTTCTGGTCTAGATGGTAAATCTGCTGAAAGAGTGAAAATAAAAATCGATGAGATAATGGAGAGGAATGATAAGTAGATGGTAGAAAGAGAAATAAAAAAAATATATAAAGTACTTTTTGACGTCTATCATCTGTACCATCTACCGCAAATGGAACCGTTTGCAAGATTAATGCTAAAGAACCCACTCTTTGATGTCTATTTTTCTACCTCACATCAGACGGATAGTGAAGAAAGACTTCTGACTCTCAAGATATTTGAACAGAATAACTGGAATTACATTCTGGATGAAAATGAAATAGATCGCCAAGATCAAATTCTCAATCTAGATCCTGATGTCTTTATATGTGGATGGAGCCGATACCCTATCGAAAAATTTTGTAGTCCATCCACTTTATGCTGCATGATATATCATGGTATTGGAATAAAACCTACTTATTACCGAGACCATAATCAAAGAATTGATGTACGCTTTATAGAAGGTTCATTCCGGGAAAGGCAGTTAAAGGAATATGGAATTCAGGTAGATTTAGAGTTAGTTGGATTTGCCAAACTGGATCCATTGTTCAATAGTGAAATTGGCAGCCAAACTGAAATATTAGAACAATTAAATTTAGACACTTCAAAAAAAACGATTTTATATGCACCTACGTTTTATCCAAGTAGCCTTGAAGTTTTTAAACTGAAATTACCAGAAATAACTAAAAAATATAACTTGATAATCAAACTCCATCATTATGTATACTTCAGAAGTAGATTTGGTGGGGCAAATTTGAAAAAACAACTAAAACTAGTTGAAAAAGTCAAAAAGCATTTTCCTTCAGTAAAAATAATTAGTCCGGAAGATTATAATATTTTACCGTTATACCGCGCAGCAGATGTTTTATTGACAGAAGCCTCCTCAACTATTTATGAGATGATGGCTTTGCAAAAACATGTGATAATATGCGATTTCTACAAAAAGAAACTATCGCACAAAATAAGTGAAAAGAGAATGTTTAGAAGACGTTTGGATCGTGATATGAAATCGGAACTAACAAATTTCTGTTATCATATTAACTCACCTGAGGAACTATCCGAAGCTTTAGATAAGTGCTTTTACAAACCAGATCCATTTATTGAAATCCGCAAGAAATATATTGATGATATGCTTTATAAATTAGATGGAAAAGCATCGGAACGTATAATACATGCATTGAGAAATCGCTTGCAAAAAAAATAATCATTTATTTTTTTTACAAACATGATTATCAAAGTGATGATACTTAATTAGAATATAAATTTTAAAAGGAGATAAAATGAAATTAGTTTATTCATACTACATACTGGATATTGTTCATAGAGGGCACTTGAAAATGATGGAAAATGCCAAAGCAATAGCTGGTAAAGATGGAAAATTAATCGTTGGAATTCTTACCGACGAAGCAGTGATGGAGAAAAAGCCCAAGCCCATTCTTTCGTTTGACGAAAGATTCGACTTGGCAAATGCTATGAAATATGTTGATCTTGTTGTAGCTCAGGAAACTTATTCTCCGCTTCCAAATGTAAAGAAGATTAAACCTGATATTCTGATGGAAAGTGCAAGTCATAATGAAAAAGATATAGAAGAAGCTCGAAAAGTCATGGAAAAAATTGGCGGTGAAGTAATTGTAATACCGTATTTTCCATCTCAATCATCAGCTAATATAAAAAATCAAATAAAAAAATGAAATTAGTTTATTCTTATTTTGTGCTGGATATTGTCCATAAAGGACTCTTAAATATGATGAAAAGCGCAAAAGCCATGGCTGGTAAAAGTGGAAAATTAATTGTAGGTATTTTAACCGATGAAGCAGTGATGGAGAAAAAACCAAAACCTTTACTTTCATTTGACGAAAGATTTGAGCTTGCTTCTGCAATAATATATCCGGACATTGTTATTCCTCAAGACACATATTCTCCCCTGCCAAACTTAAAAAAAATAAAACCTGACATCCTCATGGAAAGTACAAGCCATGATGAAAATGAGATCGAAAAAGCAAGAGAATATATGGAAAGTATCGATGGAAAAGTTGTTGTACTTCCTTACTTTCCTCCGGAATTACATACTGATCTCAGGAATAAAGAAGATAAGAATATCCTAAAACCGATTGAAGAATTTGCAAATCTAAAAGATCTGAAATGGAAAGAAATAACTATGAATGTATATTACTATGAAAAAATCAAAATTGAATTTATAGCAAGAGATATCAAAACAGGCAAACAACCTGCCAGGTTATTCGGGTTTGAATGTAGGGGTAAACCCAGTAAATTATGGAAATTATTAATAGATTTTTATGATAATAAATTAGAAATATCAAAATATTCAAAGTATCTAAGAACCAATCCTACAAAATTGAAAGACAGAGTAAGTAGGTTGAGATCTCATTTAAGAAAATTAGTAAATATCAAAGATGATACACCAATAAGCATATACAATAAAAACAAAGCATATTGTTTAAGATTTAATTTAAAGGTAGAATACTAAAATATAAGTGAAATTTCACCTTTAATATTTATCATTATACAAATAAAACTCACATTTAATTTTTTCTAAGTATCTTTAAAATAATAAACTACAGCTATAATCCCTATTTCAAAATCCACGAGTGTGAAATTTCACTAATTAGAATAAAAGAATCTTTAAGAAGGAAAAAAGTGAAATTAGTTTATTCTTATTATGTTCTGGATATTGTTCATAAGGGTCATCTGAAAATGATGGAAAATGCCAAAGCAATAGCAGGTGAAGATGGTAAACTTATTGTAGGAATCTTAACAGATGAAGCAGTAATGGAAAAGAAAACCAAACCAATACTTTCTTTTGATGAAAGATTTGATCTGGCAAATGCAATAAAGTATGTTGACCTTGTTGTTGCCCAAGAAACTTATTCACCGCTACCTAATGTAAAAAAAATCAAACCTGATATTTTAATGGAAAGCTCCAGCCATACTGATGAAGCTATTGTAGAAGCAAGAGAAGTAATGGAAAGTATTGGTGGAAAAGTAATAGTAATACCGTATTTCCCCTCACAATCCTCATCGACAATCAAAAATCTCATCATAAAAAACAACAAGAAATGATAAAAGAACAAAATCGTAGCGGAAGAAAATATATGAATGTAAGAAAAGTTAATCAAAAAGAATTTTGGGAGATTCGTGCCAAACAATATAATGAACTCCAATGGGCTAATGAGAAAAATTATTTAAATGCTGTGGTTAAAGCTGGGGATTTTAAATTAAATCAGCTTGTTTTGGATGTAGGAACAGGTACAGGCATTGTCCTTCATGCAATCGCACCAAGAGTAAATGAGATTATCGGTCTTGATATTTCCCAGGCAATGTTAGAACACAGTAATTGGCAGGATAATAAATACTTTGTGAAGCGA
>DAOVQH010000156.1 GCA_030628755.1 Candidatus Cloacimonadota bacterium
GGAATAAACCCAGCCGATCCTTTTGGTAAGGAGTTTGAGAAGATTGAATTCAGTCGAGGTCAGATTGATTTTTTTATCCTCTACATAAACTTCGAATTTATTTGTATTGATCTTCAGGATTTTACCAACTATCAGAATTTCTTTTTCTTTCTGCTTGGGATCGCTTCGTCTGAGAACAGCTTTGACACGGGCAACAAGTTCACGGGGAGAAAAGGGTTTTATAATATAATCATCTGCACCGAATTCCAGACCTAAAATCCGATCGGTTTCCTCTCCTTTTGCAGTTAACATAATTATGGGGATCGAGGAGAATCTATCATTCTTTTTCAGGTTTTTGCAAACATCGAATCCATTTATGTCCGGCAGCATCAGATCAAGCACGATCAAGTCGGGGATTTCACTTTCCAGGAAGTTCAGTAAACCGGAAGCATCTTCAAATTTAGCTGTCTGGAATCCTGATTTTTCCAGGTTTATGGCAACCAGATCCAGAATATCCAGTTCGTCATCAACGATTGCGATTAGTTTTTTCATAATATTTTACCACCGAGAACACCGAGTTTTTAAATTCCTTATCACCTCAGAAAGTACTTGTCCTAATTTTGGTTACACCAAGCAAACAGATTCTTCAAAGAAATAATACAAAATTTAATTTGTTATAATCCTTTAATCCGTGTAAATCTGTGAGCTATCTATTTCTCTTTTGAATCTTTGCCCATTCATCACGAAGCGTAACGATCCTGTTGAAAACCAGTTTTTCTTTTGTAGAATCTGGATCAACATAGAAATAACCGAGTCTTTCAAACTGGAAACGAGTTCCGAGTTTTGCATTTTTTAAGCTTGGTTCAAGTTTGCAGTTTTTAATTATTTCAAATGAATTTGGATTAACATTTGATTTAAAATCTTTTCCTTCCCCTGTTTCATCAGGATTGGCTTTTGTAAAAAGTTTATCGTATAATCGTACTTCAGCTTCAACAGCATGTTTAGAAGAAACCCAATGCAACGTTGCTTTTACTTTTCTACCATCGGGAGATTTTCCACCACGTGATTCTGGATCGTATGTGCAATGTAGTTCTGTTATTTCACCGGTTTGTTCATCTTTAATGAGACTTTCGCATTTTATGAAATAAGCATAGCGTAATCTGACCTCACGACCGGGAGCTAAGCGGAAGAATTTTTTCGGAGGGTCTTCCATAAAATCATCTTTTTCAATATAGATAACCTTTGAAAATGGAACTTTCCGAGTTCCTGCATCCGGGTCTTCAGGATTATTAACTGCATCGAGTTCTTCTTCAAAGTCATCAGGGTAATTATCAATCACCACTTTGAGAGGTTTTAAAACTGCCATAACTCGAGGAGCTGTTCTGTTTAATTCTTCACGGATAAAATATTCCAGGAGAGCAATATCAACAGTGCTGTCAGCTTTTGATAAACCAATTCTATCGCAGAAATTCCTGATCGATTGGGGAGTATAACCACGCCTTCTGAGACCGGAAAGCGTTGGCATCCTGGGATCATCCCAGTCTGTTACATAATTTTCTTCAACCAGTTCCCTGAGCTTTCTTTTGCTCAATACTGTATAAGTAAGATTCAAACGAGCAAATTCTATCTGTCTGGATGGGAAAATTTCCAGATTTTCTATAAACCAATCATAAAGAGGACGATGATTTTCAAATTCAAGAGAACAAAGGGAATAGGTAATTTTTTCTATTGAATCTGATTGTCCGTGAGTGAAATCATAACTCGGATAAATACACCATTTATCTCCTGTTCTGTGATGTTCTGCGTGAATAATTCTATACATAATCGGGTCCCGCATATTTATATTGGGGGAAGCCATATCAATTTTTGCACGAAGAACACATTCTCCGTTTTTGAATTCTCCAGTTTTCATTTTTTCAAATAATTCCAGGTTTTCTTCAATACTTCTATCACGATAAGGACTGTTCTTCCCCGGTTCTGTGAGAGTTCCTCTATATTCCCTGATTTCATCAGGGCTCAAATGGCAAACATAAGCTTTTCCATCTTTGATGAGTTTTAATGCGAATTCATAAAGTTTATCAAAGTAATCTGAGGCAAAATAAAGACGATCTTCCCAATCGAATCCAACCCAGCGAATGTCTTCTTTGATAGATTCAACATATTCTTCCTCTTCTTTGATTGGATTTGTATCATCAAAACGTAAGTTACAAAGTCCGTTATAATCTTCAGCAATTCCAAAATTCAAGCAAAAAGCTTTGGCGTGACCAATATGAAGGCATCCATTTGGTTCTGGTGGGAAGCGGGTATGAACAATGCTATTATTCTTATTTGTTCTCAAATCCTCTTCAATTATATCACGTATAAAGTTAGTTTTATTTTCAGTTTCCATTTTTTCTCCAATCAGGTAAAAAATGTTTTTGATAATTTGTTATAAATTTCGATTAAAATTAATTGTGGATTTACATGTCCCTCGAGTTTTAAAAGCATCTCTTCAAGGAAATTTATCAAATCCGAAGCATATTCATCAACGTTTGTGTTGCTTTGATACAGAGTTTCCAGCATATCTGTTTTATCCAGATTGATTATTTCAGTTGGATAGTTCTGAAAATATGATATATCACTAATCCAGATGATAAGATGAGAAATTATTTCTGCCAGTTTGCTTTGAGTTTTAGAGGTTCTGTAGCGATTTACAAAATCCAGAAATTGGAGATCGTTTTGTGTTATCAATATTCTGAGAAGTTCGACTGTTTGTTCACGGGATTCTATCCTACCTTCTTCAACCAGACGTAGTCCCTTTTCCATGTTACCGTTTGCGATACGTGCATACATCTTGGCTTCAATGTTTTCCAAAGATTTATTTTCTTCCAGTTTCTTTTCGATTAATTCTCGGGGAACAGGGAAAAAATTAATTTTCTGACATCGGGAGACTATCGTTGGTAATAGTGAACTTGGCTTTGAAGTTGTAAGAATTATTATTGTATCTTCCGGTGGTTCTTCCAGAGTTTTTAAGAATGCATTTGCAGCTTGAGTTGTCATTTCCTCCGCATTTTCGATGATACATATCTTATAATTTCCTTCATTTGGGCTAAGCTGGATTCTATGCTCCAGCATTCTGATACTGGCAATACGGATACCTACATTTTTTGGGAAAAAGAACTCTTTCCAGGGTGTTTCAATTTTGTTATCAATGTAAGCTTTATATTCTTCGAGTATTTTTTCAGATTTAATTTCCCGATCAATGGAAATATCCGGTTTGTTCGGGTCTTTGGGAAATGGAAAAATAAATAAAAAATCCGGGTGACTAAAAGTGAGAAATTTCTTGCAGGATGCACACACACCGCAGGGTCTTTTATCCAATGTTGCATGACAATTGAGAGCCATCCCAAAGTATAATGCAGTGGTAAATTTTCCTACTCCTTCCGGACCAAAGAATAGGTAACTATTGGCAATTTTATCCTGCTCAATAGCTCTTTGTAAAATCTCGATTGCTTTATCTTGACCTTTGATTTTGCTAAACATATTTCACTCTCTTAATTGCTCACCAGCCGTCGTCAAGACTATGGCTTGGCAAGCGGATTTTCACGGATTGGACGGATAAAACAGATTTTTTATACATATTATGATCCAAATCTTTCCCCTTTAACCCTGAACCCAGAACCCTGAACCCTGAACCCTGAACCCAGAACCTAATCCTCTTCCAAAACTTTCTTAATATAAACACTTTCAAACTCACTAACTAGAATATCCATATAAATTTCGTCATATTTTTTTCCACCGATAATTTTAACTTCCCTTCGACTACCAATGACTTTAAAACCACATTTTTCATAAGAACGAATTCCTCTTTTATTATAGCTGTAAACTTTTAACATAATATTGTTCAGATTCAAAATATTAAATCCATAATCAAGTAGCAGTTTGGTTGCTTCGGTTCCGTATCCCTTTCCCCAGTAGTTTTTATCTCCAATAAATATGCCTAATTCTGCTTTTCGGTGAAGATGGTCTATATCAAATAAACTACAGTTTCCGATGAGTTCGTCTTTTTCTTTATCGATGATAGCAAAGATCTGAGCACCTCTTTTTATCATGTCTTCCAGTATTGCTTTTTCTTTAGTGATTCCAATTTGTTGGGAGGGAAGGGACAAAAATCTGATGACCTCTAAGTCGTTTATCCACTCACAATACTGCTCAGCATCATCTAAACTGATAGGGGATAAGTAGCATTTTTCGCTTATCAATTTCTTAAAATATTTCATTTTTTATCCTTGTTTACCTTGAAAAGGTTTAAAAGAATTTTCCTCCTGCTGAACCTTTTCAATGGTTTTTTGCTCAATTAATAACCGTTGAAAAGGTCGATCTTGAATAACTCCTCTGTGGGTAACCTTTTCAAGGTTTTTCCAGAAATAAGTTACAACTAACGCAATTCTCGACTCATCCCGAAAGCATTCGGGACGAGTCAAGTCTTGCTAATTTATATCCATCATTCAAAATCCAAAACATTCGAAAGTCTCTTAATCGTTTCATCTTTTCCCAGGATATTTATGATTGCTGGAAATTCAGGACCATGCACAATGCCAAAAAGAGCAAGACGCAAGGGGAAATAGAGATCCTTGCCTTTTATTCCTAATTCTTCTGTTGAACGCTGTAAAAGATTATTAACTGCTTCATCGGATATTGTCTCAATTTCTTTTAAGTTCTCAAACCAGAAAGAATACAGTTTTTGGGAATTTTCTTCATTGATTAGCATTTTATCTTCTTCGTTAAAATCGGGTTCTATGAAAAATGGCTTTGAGATTTTTGTTATATCAGAAAGAACTGAAATGCGATTTCGTGCAACATCGATGATTTTCAGGTATTGTTCTTCATTACTGATATCATAACCTGCTTTTATAAAGTAAGGTCTGGCTTTGATGGCAATGTATCCCGGCTCTAAACTACGCAGATAGTGTCCATTTATCCAGTTGAGTTTTTCGATATCAAAGACAGCTCCGGATTTACTTATTCTTTTCAATGAAAATTCCTGTTCAAGTTTTTCCAGAGTATATAGTTCTTCATCGCTTTTGGAATGCCAGCCGAGAAGGGCAACGAAGTTCAAAAGAGCTTCCGGAAGATACCCTTTTGCCAGGAAATCCTCAACAGCAACATCCCCCTGCCGTTTACTGAGCTTGCTTTTATCAGGATTAAGAAGCAGCGGGAGATGACACATCTTGGGTGGTTTCCAACCGAATACATTGTATAGAAATAAGTGCTTAGGAACACTGGAAAGCCATTCTTCACCGCGAATTATATGGCTTATCTTCATAAGGTGGTCATCGATAACATTAGCCAGGTGGTAAGTTGGAAATCCATCGGATTTTATCAGGACCTGATCATCCACGGTTTCCCATTTAATTGCTACTCTATCGCGGACTATATCATAGAATACAATTTCACCTTCTTTAGGAAGTTTCTCACGTATAACATAGGGCTTTCCCTTTGCCAGATTTTCTTTGATCTCATCTTTGGAAAGCTTTCTGCATCTTTCATCATACCTTGCATCGATACCTCGAGCTATCTGTTCTTTACGCATTTTTTCGAGTTGTTCGGGAGTACAGAAGCAATAGTAAGCTGCATCCTTTTCAATCAGTTCGTTAGCATATTTTCTATATATTGCGGTTCGTTGAGATTGGAAATAGGGTCCGTAATCTCCACCTTTTTCTGGTCCTTCATCATATTCCAGACCTATTGATTTCAAAGTATTTAAAAGATTCTCAACAGCACCTTCAATGTATCGGGTCTGATCAGTATCTTCGATTCTCAGAATAAATTTCCCTCCAGTCTTCTTTGCATAGAGGTAGTTATAAAGAGCAGTCCGCAGGCTTCCAACGTGCAGATAACCGGTTGGACTGGGTGCAAAACGAACCCGAATTTCATTACTCATATAGACTCCTGTTTGTATCTTGGTTTCTAAGAAATTGAATAATTGGATAGTGTCAATTTTTTAATTACTTTTCTTTACCCTTGAGACACGCGAAAAACATTTTACTGGTTCGTCCCGGCAGTCGTTGGATGAACCTAAGTGTTCCAATCTAAGCATAAATAGGTGCTTATATAATGAAGAAAAATAAATTAAAATTGACAGATATTATAGGGAAAAATTAACTTTCAAATTGAAATAAATTCTCAGGGGGAAGAATGAAAAGAATTAAATTATTAGTTTTATTGTTAATGGTTTTATTCCTGCTTTCTGGATGTTTCCAGGTAGAAAAAGTGATCACAGTAAAAAAGGATGGAAGTGGCACAATCAAA
>DAOVQH010000266.1 GCA_030628755.1 Candidatus Cloacimonadota bacterium
AGATGGGACACCCTGTCTTTATGCGTGTTCATCTTCAAACCCCTGGGAACGCAGGATAGGAATGTATGATTACAAAGGAAGATGTTCCCGGGCGTTCAGATATTTGGGCAAAGGGGTCCCCATATCGTTTAAAGACAGAAGAAGCAGATAGCTTGCTTGGGGTTTTTATTAACGGATTGAAGGAACAAGGTGTCCTTGAAAAAACTGTCATTATTGTGATGGGAGATCATGGTCAGGCAGATGCCGGCTGGCATCCGGTTGAAACCACAAATTCCTCGATAACCACGATTATTCTCTGGGGTGCAGGAATAAAAAAAGGGGTTCGGATTCCTTATTCCGAGCAGATCGATATCGTTCCGACCATAAGTGCCCTTATGGGTGTTGAACCGCCGAAAACTTCCCGGGGAAGGATAATTGCTGAGGCGCTAAGTCAATATGAGGGAGAACTGCCGCCAAAGAAAATGCTATTTAAAAAAATGCTGGAACAGTTTAAAGAATATCGAAAGAAAAAAGCTCAGGCTATTGGCGCACTGGAAGCTTCGTCTTCTTCTCAGGTCGGTAGATTGTATTCAGAGATGAACAATATAGATCAAAATTTCTACGACATTCACAGATTTTTGGAATGGCCACGTTTCAGAACAGTAGAGGAACTTCTTGAGAACAATAGCAAGGTTTTAACTGAACTTGACAGGTTTCTAAGTGAAATACAAAATGTAGATTATTAACCTGTTGTG
Organism: Candidatus Cloacimonadota bacterium; assembly: GCA_030628755.1. Classification (GTDB taxonomy): domain Bacteria; phylum Cloacimonadota; class Cloacimonadia; order Cloacimonadales; family TCS61; genus JACNIV01. The sequence goes on from DAOVQH010000266.1 coordinate 735, forward strand.
CTGTTACGTGTAGTTATTTGTTTTATTCCGGGCGAAGCGAAGTAAAGACCCGCAATCCATGTTTACCCCGTAGGATTCTATTCTATTTAAAAGTACACATACAGACTATATTTTAGGATGTATATGTAGTTTAGACAAGTGGACATAGTTAAAATATATGTAAGTTTACACATTCACAATTGTGTGGAATTATAAAAGAATAAAAATGAAAAATATATTAAAAATAATTTTTTATTCACTAATAGCAATACTATTTATTCGCTGCGAAAATAATGATAAAAATATAGAGGGAAGACCAAATGTTTTATTTGTCCTTATTGATGATCAACGAAATGATGTTATTGCATGTGCCGGGCATCCGATTGTGAAAACTCCAACGGTTGACAAACTTGCCGAGAATGGAATTAGATTTACAAATGCATTTGTTACAACTCCTATTTGTGCGGCAAGTCGAGCTTCTATTTTTACGGGATTATATGAATGTAAACACAATTTCACTTTTGGTAAAGATCCTCTTAAAAAAGAATTTATTACCAGTTCATATCCGTATTTGCTAAGAAAATGGGGATATAATACAGGATTTGTCGGGAAATTTGGAGTAAAACTTGAATCACAGGATAGCATTCTCACAGAAATGTTTGATTTTTATAAGCCTTCTCCTATGAATGCCCCACATTTTGTAAAACTTGCTGATGGTAGTTTGCTACATTCTGCTGAAATTTGGGGCGATGAAGCAGTGAAATTTATTAAAAATCAAACTAGTGAAAAACCATTTTGCCTTTCCATTAGTTTTAATTCTGTTCATGCTGTAGATGATAATAAAATCCCGGGGAATGAGGGTCATTACCCTTATCCGAAGGTAGTTGCAAATATGTATGAAAATGCAGAAATGCCAAAACCAAAATTGTCTGACCCTGAAATATATGAAAATCATCCTGAGTTTTTAAAGAATTCGCTAAACAGGGAACGTTACTTTTGGCGTTGGGATACCGAAGAAAAATTCCAAACTAATATGAGGGCTTATTTTCGTATGATTAGTGGATATGACAATGTGATGAAAAGAGTAATTGCTGCCCTCGAAGAAAAAGGACTTGATAAGAATACCGTAATTATTTATTCTGCTGATAATGGTTACTACATGGGTAACAGAGGTTTTGCTGGTAAATGGACTCATTATGATGAATCGCTCAGAGTTCCTATGATAATTTTTGACCCGCGAATATCAAAAAAAGCTACCGGAAAAACCATAGATAAAATAGTCCTTAACATTGATATACCAGCAACTATACTTGACTTAGCTGGAATTTCACAACCTCAACTTTATCAAGGGAAAAGTCTTCTGCCTATTTTAGATAATGAAAATACTGATACTTGGCGCGAAAGATTCCTTTTCGAGCACAGAATGGAACATAATAAACTTCCTAAATATGTTGGAATACGTGGGCAAAGATATGTTTATGCAAATTATTATGAACAAAATCCTCCTTATGAGTATTTACACGATTTACAAAAAGATCCAAATCAATTAGAAAATTTAATAAATAATCCTGATTACAAAGATGTTCTCCAAAATATGAGAAGTAAGTGTGAAAGCTTAGAAAATAAATTAATAAATAAATAACTCCACACAACAATGTATATAAAAAATAGGCGGAATAGCAGTAAATTCAAGGGTTGTAGCCTGCCACACCCTTTGTGTAACTTGATAGCGAATTGCCACGCAATCGCCTACTTTTCATATACTAAACGGTTGTTATGGCACATGTAAATAATTTTTTTATATTCATCTTTGTTTGCAGAAGGTAAATTTTTATTTACCTTTATAGTGTATTGCAATTTCATTCTGACTTCATGAAATGTTCGGAATTGCTCAGAATTTTGAAACGAGAAGGATGGTATCCAATATCTCAAAAAGGTTCTCACCTGAAGTTGGTCCATCCCACTAAAAAGAATATCATCATATTTCCGAATCATGGGAGCCAAGAGGTTGGTACAGGTTTAGAAAAGAAAATCTTAAAAGAGGCTGGAATAAGATGAAAACATTACGAAAGAAAATAAAAGTTACAGTTGAGAAGACAGATACTGGATTTTCGGCCTATTGCAATGATTATCCGGTTTATACTACAGGGGAAACATTTACTGAGCTATTGGAAAATGTTGTTGAAGCTCTAAATTTATTCCTGGAGGATCAAAAGGTTCAGGTAAAAGCAGGTAATATTGAATTCCAGGTGGACCTAAAACAGTTTTTTCAATACTACCGTGTTATAAATTCCAAATTTCTTGCTCAGAGGATTGGCATGAACGAAACTTTATTGTCACAGTATGTTCAAGGCAGGAAGAAGCCTTCTTCGAATCAAACAAAAAAAATACTTCATGGCATTCAAGAGATAGGAAGAGAATTGTCAAATCTCAATCTGTTTCTGTAATAACCCATCCACGTGCCATAACGCATAAATAAAATAAATCTATAAAAGGAGAAACTATGAATACATATTCTAAACTTAAATCTTTTTTAAACTTAGCTTCTTTTGTTTCCATGGCATTGCTTTTTTGTATGGCTTCAAAAGCATCTGCCCAGCAAAACAACGAAACTTCTGTCAGTTTTGAGAAAAAAATTGAAATCACACTTGAAAATCCATTGGATATCCATAGATACAGTGAGCCCATCACAATTCTAATTCAACTCATCATTGAAAAATATCCTGACTTCAACAAGGATTTTTTTCGCATAAAGAATAGAAGCTTCAAATTTGAACCGCTGGATATCCCAACTCAAATCAAAATAGTTCCCGATTCCGGATTCGAAGAAATTGTTTTTCAGGTTGATCTCGGACCGAAAGAAAAAAAAGTTATTGAATTATGGTACAATCCTGAAGGAGCGGGGTTACCGGAATATCCTGCCAGAACACAGTCGATTGAAAAATATGGTCCTGACGGCTCTCATATCACCTGGGAAAATGAACATATTGCCTACCGTTCTTATAGCGGTATAGTTGACTTCTTTGGAAAAACATATCCGCATCTCAGAATGCATGACCTGGGTTTCGGTTCTTATCATCACGAAAAATTATGGGGCATAGACCCCTTTGTAGTTGGTAAAACCCCCGGGCTGGGCGGTGTTATTCTTTTTAA
>DAOVQH010000221.1 GCA_030628755.1 Candidatus Cloacimonadota bacterium
GCTTATAAGAAAACTGGTTCTATAGCCTTAAAAAGATTGTTGAATGCATTCCGTGGAATTATTATTTCTCTTGTATCTATCATTATAACATTGCTATTTGCATTGCTGCTATATATTATGGTTTCAGGTTCAGAGCAGTTCGGCATTCAGAATATTCAAACTGGTGTTGTTATTGTTCTGATGTTGATTTCACTTTTAGGTTTTTTTATAGGTATTTTATGGTTCTTCGGATCTTTTACCTGGGGTTTGTTAACCGGAACAACACTCGATGTGAAAATCCGAAGTACATTGATCTATACAATAATTGGTATAGTTTTTATAACTTTTTTCGGTTTGATCGATTATTCGCTTGGAGAACTTTTACAATCTATTTTTGGAAGATTTGTGGGGTCGGAATTTATTGCCGGGATCCCTGCAACTATTGGACTTCTTGCCTTTTTTAATCCGGTCAGGAGTCGAGTGGAAAAATTTGTTGATAACAGGTTGAATGCTTCTGATCTTGACTTCCTGGAAAAGACAGAAACATTCACAGAATCGCTTTCAGGGGAAAGTGTCATTGAGGGGTTTGAAGAATATATCTGCGAGAATTTAATTCAAAGGCTTCCGATAAATAAAGTAGCCTTGATATCTTACGATAAGGAAATAAAAGCTTATAAATTTAATGAAATTAGAGGAAGTGATATTGAGGAAAACTCCAAAGTAGAAGATATCCATCTTTATTTGCTCGAAAACAGAATGATCCGCAATTACGGTCCTTTGAATGAAAATCCCCAGGAAATTGCCAGTTTTGCTCTTACAATTCCAATAATTTACGACTTGGAACATAAGTGGTTCCTTGCTTTGGGAAAAAAGAACGATGGAACTTCTTATAGTAAAAGAGATGAACAGGCATTAACCAAACTTGCCAACAGGATCAAACTTTCTTTAAAATTTATCCTGGCATACGATAATATTTCAAGTAAAAGACATACGGAAATTTTGCAACAAAAAGATAAGATGATTTCTGAACTTAAAGAGCAATTAAAAGAATTGGAAACAAAGTTGAAAAAATCTGAGAATTAATACAATTTCTCAGAAAATAATAGACATCAATTTTGTCTGTAGGATATTCATTGGAATTTGAATGACAAACCAGATGACCCAGAGCATAATTAATGACATCCAATCAAATTTATAGATCAATTTTAAAACCAAAAATGAGAAAACAATCTTGAAATACCATCCTTGAAAAAAGAAACTTAAAGTGGAACCATGGAATCCTTTAAAGTTTAGAAAGCTTAATAACATATAAGTGATAAAAATAATTACCGTTGCGATAAGAGCTTTGATGTAGCTGTGCTGCTCTACTCCAAGACCGCTTAATACCCATAGTACTACAGCACGTAGAGGAATTAAAATAATCGTTCCAACAGTTTGTTCGAGCATATTTTACATATTTAGAAATTCTTTCACTTTGTCTATCAATTTCTATTCTCTTTTTTTTAATTATGAATAGATTTTAATAATTTTAAATTAATAATAATTTTATTTGACTTCAAACCAGTAAATTTTGTATCAACTATTAAAAATATTTAGGAAAATAAATGAATTATAAACTTATTCTTTTCGATGCAGACGGTACACTTTTTGATTTTAAGAAAGCAGAAGAGACTGCATTCATAAAAACGTTTCGTAAATTCGGGATAGATGAAAATCTGGAAGAACTTCATAAAAAATATGTAACTATAAATTTGGCTATCTGGGATGAATTTGAAGAAAAAAAGATCACAGCAGAAAAACTTCGGCTCGAAAGATTCAGAAGGTTTTTCAAACAGGAGAATTTGGATTTGATCCCTCAAGTAATCAGCCCAGTTTATCTGAAATATCTTTCGGAGGGAACTGATCTATTAGACGGCTCAGAAAAGATAGTTTCTTATTTCTATGGGAAATGTGAAATTGCATTGATTACAAACGGTCTTTCTGATGTGCAATATCCGCGGATAAGAAATTCAAAGCTTGGAAAATATTTTAAGCACATTTTCATATCAGAAGAGATTGGATATCCTAAGCCAAACAGAGGATTTTTTAAATTTGTATTTGAGAAACTTCCCTTCAAAGATACAGCCATTATCGTTGGAGATAAATTATCTTCCGATATCAAAGGTGGTAATGATTTTGGTGTTGACACTTGCTGGTTCAATCCAAATAAATGCAATAATAATTCGGAGATAATTCCGAAATTTGAAATAAGTGAATTGAATGAATTGAAGAGAATTATAGAAGTGTAAAGATTTTTTTATAAAGTTGGTTCATTTGTCCCGATATTTTCTCATTACGAAGTTGCCAGCCTGTGTGAAAATGATTTTTCTTAATTCTCCACGACCCCCAACCCTAACCCTTCCCCCTATCGAAGGGGAAGGGAACTGCCTGCGGCAAAAGGAGATAGATTCTCCCCCTAAATAGGGGGAGTTAGAGGGGGTTGAGAAAAAAACGAGCATTTCATCTGTTTTCACACGACCTGTGCACTTCGTAATGTTATTGTTAAGGAAGTTTAACTTCCAATTCAATTGTGTTCCTAAGTTCAACTTAGGAACAAGAGTAAAAAATAAATGGACTCCTCAAGGCGAGAAGTCCAACGTTGTATTAAATCAAAACGAGGAGATAAAAATGAAATTTATCAAGGTATTATTATTTTTTATTGTTTTACTAACTTTTGGTTGTGCTGAGCAAGCAGAGCTGGGAACCAAAAAGAATCCGATAAAGATGTATTTTGTTCCGTCTATGGAAGCAGGAAAAATCGTAACCAGTGGAAAGGAAGTAGCAGATTTTATCTCGGGAAAAACCGGTTATCATTTCAAAGTTGCAGTTCCCACCAGTTATGCATCTGTAATCGAAGCAATGGGAACCCAGGAGACCGATATTGCCTGGCTCGCTACTTTTGCGTATGTTCTGGCTAGCGAAAAATTCGGTGCGAAAGTTGCTTTAACTGTTGTTCGGAAAGGGCTGGACAAATATAAAGGACAGTTTATAGCACAAACAAATAGTGGGATTAAAACTCTGGAAGATATTGAAGGAAAGATCATTGCTTATACTGATGCAGCTTCTGCTTCCGGTTATATGTATCCTTCAGCTCTTCTGGCAAAAAAAGGAATCAAACCTGCAAGAGAATTCTTTGCTGGTGGGCATCCCCAGGCAATCTTAACTGTTTACCAGGGTAGGGCAGATGTTGGCTGCACTTTTTGGGCACCGGAAGATGAAGAAGGACCCCGTGATGCTCGCAGGGCTGTCATCGATACTTATCCTGATGTTATGGAAAAAATAAGTATTATCGGTTATACTGAATGGATACCTAACGATACTGTTACTTTCCGCAAAGATTTTCCCCCAGAAATGAAAGAAAAGATTGTGGATGCACTTTTAGAATTTGCCAATAGCGAAGAAGGTCATGAGATACTTATAAGATTATTGGATATTGATAATTTTGTTCGGGCAAAGGATTCTGATTATAATGTAGTTCGAGAAACTTTGCAAACTCTAGGAAAAGATGCTTCCGAATTGATAGAATAATAAAGTTGGTTCATTTGCCTGCCCCATTGACTAATTGGGGTCCCGATTGAACCATAAGTTTTTACCAGATTGTCCCAATCTGGTTTAGTGGCGTTGGTTCATTCGTCTCGATTGAACCACGAGTTTATGTCAGATTGTCCCAATCTGGAAAAAGGAGTAATTATGCCATCACCGAGAATCAACAAAGAATTTAAAAATGAAATTTATTTTGTCTATCTAACTATTCAGAAGTGGTACTACATCTTTGATAGACATGATCGATGGGAGATTTTACTAAATGCTCTTCGATACTATCAGGAAAATAATGAATTAATAATTTATGCTTGGGTTTTTATGTTGAATCACATTCATCTGATATTCCAAAGTGATGATAGTATTAATTTTCTCCGTTCTTTTAAAAGTTACACATCTCATCAATTAAAGGAAAATATTCAATCAACAGAACCAAATATTTTGAGACTCTTCAAATTTGAAGATGGTTATCATATTTGGCGCGAAAAGAATTTCCCGGAACTTATTCAGTCTGAAGATTTCTTTTTTCAGAAAGTGAAATATGTTGAAGATAATCCAGTAAGAAAAGGATATGTATATAGTCCTGAAGAATGGAAATATTCATCAGCAAATAAGATTCAATTATTAGATGTTACACGATTTGAATAAATGTTAGATTATCCGATGTTATGAAGTTGGTTCATTCGCCTGCCCCCATTGACTAATTGGGGTCCCGCTTGAACCACATGTTTTTGCCAGATTGTCCCAATCTGGTTTAGAAAAAAGGATATTATTTTGATAACAATGCATCGGGACGATGCGAAAAAAAACAAATGGACTCCTCGAGACGAGAAGTCCAACATGGTTGTATTATAAAAAGGGATAAACATGAAAACTGTAATCGAATTAAAAAACCTGCATAAAATCTATCCAAGCGGTACACATGCCCTCAAAGGTGTAAATCTTAATGTAAAAGAAGGAGAGTTTCTGATACTTCTGGGTTTGTCCGGTTCAGGAAAATCGACACTGCTACGCTGCCTGAACAGGTTAATTGAACCCACATCCGGGGATATTCACATAAACGGTGAAAATGTGATCGAAGCAAAAGGTAAGAAACTCAGGTTCATTCGTCGCCAGATTGGAATGATCTTCC
>DAOVQH010000226.1 GCA_030628755.1 Candidatus Cloacimonadota bacterium
ATTAACATAACAAAAAATACCACCACCATAAGTAGAACTATTACCTGTTATTGTTACATTCACCAAACTCGGACTGGACAAAAAACAACTAATCCCACCACCCCTATTACCAGCAGAATTACCTGATATTGTTACATTCATTAATGTCGGATTTGAATTAACATAAGAACAAAAAATCCCACCACCATCATAAGTAGCACTATTATCTGTTATTGTTACATTCTCTAAACTCGGACTGGAATACAATTCACAGTAAATCCCGCCACCCATATCAGCAGAATTACCTGTTATTGTAACATTAACTAAACTCGGACTGGATGATATGCAGCAAATCCCACCACCATGATGACTAGCACTATTATCTGTTATCGTTACATTCACTAAACTAGGAGATGAATAAATAGAGCAGCAAATCCCACCACCATCATAAGCAGAATTACCAGTTATTATTAAATTATCCAAACTCGGGGAGGAATACAACCAGCAATAAATCCCACCTCCATCGTAATTTGCACTATTATCACTTATCATTATATTCTCTAAACTCGGGCTGGAACTTTCACAGTAAATTCCACCACCAACTTCAGAAGAAGAATTACCTGTAATTATTACATTCTGTAAACTCGGATTGGAATTAGAACAGTGAATCCCACCACCATAATAATCTGGATATGATCCACCACCTAGCCCATTAGTGATTGTAAATCCGCATAACACAGCCGTAGAATCTTCTCCGCTTTCAAAAGTGACAACGCTACCGTTTTCATTTCCATCAATTATTGTCTGTGAAATATAAATAGTATCTTGAGTTGTAAGAAATAACGAAGCTACAATAATGTTTTTACCATTGTAGTTAATATTCTCTATGTAAGTGTCTGGTTGTACAAGAACGGTATCACCATCTACTGCTACGTTGATCCCTTCCTGTATTGTTGGCTGGTCTGCAGGAATGTTGATGATAGTTGAGAATAGAAAGGTTGATAAAATAAAAAATGCGAAAATAAAAAATAAGGTTTTCATAAAACACCTCCTTTTTTGAATAGTAAAAAAACAACGAGAATTACAAATCAAATACAATTTTCCATAAGATGAGTATCAGCATTCAATTTCAATGTTTTCAAGATGACTACAAATTACAGTGAGAAACACTTCTCTTAATTCTAATTTAGAAAGGAAATTAAATGTTTTTATGTCAAGCCAAATACAAATTGCTTGCAAAATTTAAATGGTTTTTTTATATCGCTGCGGTGGTGAAGTTTCGACGGTGAGACAGTGAGACTATGAGATGGTGTGATTTAAACCTTCGCAATGGTCAAAGACCTTGCGAATGGTTGATTGGTTCTTCAAAGTCTCGTTACGATCAGGCAACTGCCTGACCGGCTCTGACGGATTTTCTTCGTAATAGACATACGTCCCCAAGAAAATCCGTCAAAAGCCGGAGTAAACACTTGGGAACGAGTTAATTAAAGGAATATAATGCATCTATTCGAGAGGAAGATAAAGCAGCAACAATTAATGCGGAACACAGTTATCACACTGAAATTTCTGCTCATCGTTATATTACTTGCAGTTCTTGTTTTTGATGTTTTCTTTTTCTTTTTTATTTCCACGGAAGGTCACAGAAGTGAGTTGTTCTTTTTCGCTTTTAGTTTGAAAGTATTTCTTGCTCTTGCATTAGTGTATCTGGTTCTACAGGCAAAGAGGTCTCTCTTAAATAAATTTGAAGCAGCAAAATCCATTGATGAGTTCAACGAGGATAAAAATGACACCTTCCAGAATGCTATTGAGCTTTTAAGTGAAAGAGCTGATGAGATTATCCTTGATCGTATCTTTAAAAAGGCAGATAAAAAAGCAGAAAAACAGGTAATCAAAGCAGACCTCTCTGAAATAAGACAATTTGTAATTCCGTTTATATTAATTGTTTTGAGTACTTTAATTGTATTTTGTATAAATTTCCAGAAATTCAGGGAAACATACGATTTTTTCTCAATGTTCAAATTGCCGGAAGTCGAGCATAAGGAATTTGTTGAAATTTATCCGGGAGATCTTTCCATTATTCGAAATAGTAAAGTTACAATTGAAGTAATCAATCCTGAACCTGAGGTTGAACACCGATTTTTTTACAGGATCGATAAGAACTGGCGGGAAGAGCTTCTTCCGAACTACAGGAAAGTTTTCAACAACCTTGATTTTTCGTTTTCCTATTTTGTCCAAACTCCTTTTGCTATTTCGGATACCTTCAGGATAGAAGTCTATGAATTACCGATCGTAAAGAATATCACTCTCAGGTATGATTTTCCGAAATATACCAGATTGAAACCGGAAACTGAAACAGAAAGCAGTGGTAATATTAAAGCTGTTAAGGGTACAGTTGTTAGCCTTAATATCGAAGCAAATAATCCAATAGAAGAAGCGTATATTTTCTTTTCTGATGGTAACTTAAAAGAAATGGAACGCACTGGCAGAAATAGTTTCAGAACTTATTTTAAATTAGATAAAAGTGGTAGTTACCATTTTGGTTTATTAGATTTTTTAGGAAACCGTTCTCAAAAAATATCGAAATCGATAACTGTCATTCCTGATAGGAAACCGGAGATTAAAATTGTATCTCCAGGGAAGGATACGCTTATCACTCAGAATATGCTGTTACCACTTAAAATATTTGCATCCGATGATTTTGGGCTTTCCGATTTGAAAATGTTTTATTCTATAAATTTGGAAGAAGAAACTACAATTAATATCCAAAAGAGTTTTAGAGGTAATACTGTTACTTTTGATTATGTTTTTGATCTGACCGAGATGTTCTTAATTCCAGGGGATAAAATTACCTATTGGGTTGAGATTTCAGATAATTCTCCTGAAAAGCAGAAAGCTCAATCTAGGAAATATATCGCAAGATTTCCTTCAATTGAAGAGATTTACCAGGAAATTGAAAGAGAAGAAAAAGCAAAATCTGATATACTCACAAGAGCTTTGGAAAGATCTATTGAGCTTCAGACAGAATTTGAAGAAAAACGACGGGAGTTGATGAAAAAAGAAGAACTCGATTGGGAAGACAGGAAGGAATTAGAAAAATTTCTAGAAAAACAGGAAAACCTGAATGAAGATATTGATAAAGTAGCTGAGGATTTCCAGAACCTGCTCGAGAAATTCGAAGATAATAGAGCTCTCTCAAAAGAAACCCTTGAAAAGATGCAAAGAATCCAGGAACTGATGGAAGAAATTTCCAATGAACAACTTCAAGAAGCTCTTGAAAAGTTACGTGAGAACCTTGAGAATCTTGATCCTGATGTGCTGAGAAAAGCAATGGAAAATTTTAAATTCTCCATGGAAGATTTCGCTGAGAAATTGGAACAAACCATCAAACTTCTGGAGGATATCAAAAAAGAACAATCCATCCAGAAAGCTCTGGAAATCGCTGAAGAAATGGAGGGAATGCAATCGAAGTTAAACGAGAAAACAGAAGAAAGAAGCAAAGAGAAAGAAGAGCAAGATGCTTCTGATCTGGCTCAGCAGCAGCAAAATATTTCCGATAAACTGGAAACTCTGGAAGATCAACTCGATCAAGCACAGGAACTTATGGACCAGGACAAAGATAAGGAAATTCTCGATGAAATGAATCAACTTAGTGAGCAGATGGAACAGGATAGTCTGGCTTCCGATCTGCAGGAAAGTGCTGAGAACCTTCAAAATAACCAGCTGGAACAAGCCCAGCAATGTCAGCAGCAAGCTCTGAGCAAAATGCAGAAAATGACCCAGAAATTACAGAATATCCAGCAGATGATGTCATCATGTTCAATGATGGAAATCGGGGATATAATTGAAAAGACTATCCGCAGACTGCTTATCTTTTCTCAGATGCATGAAGAATCTACAAAAAAATATAATAAAGATCCATTTCTCATTCTACCGGATCAGATAGCAATATTCGAGGGAATTAATTTAACCTTGAAAGACCTATATAATACTCCCATGATAATTCTGGTTATAGGTCCGAAATTCCTTTATGATGCAAATTTTACTTCTTCCAACTATAGAGAATTTTTTCAGTACATAAATGATGCAAAATCAACAAAAGTTAAAACCTATCTGAAGGATATTCAGAAGGGAATAAACATAATGGTTTTCGATCTGATGCAGGCTGCCAGTAATATGCAACAGGGTGGAGGAGGTGCTGGAATGCAGAGTTTGATGCAGGCACTCCAGCAAATGAGTCAGCAGCAACTTGCTCTGAATATGATGACCCAGCAACTTATGTTACAGCTATCGGAAGATGGACAAATGAGCCAGCAAATGCGCTCGCAGGCACAAAGACTGGCAAGTGACGAACAGAGACTTGCAGAGAATTTAAAAAGGGTGTTACAAACTAATCGTGACGCTCAGAATCAGACTTCAGCAATAAATCAGATAATTGAAGACCTGGAAGCAATTTCTCATGACCTTAAACGGGGAAGACTGGATAATGCTCTGATTGAAAAGCAGGAAAGGATGCTATCCCGACTTCTTGATGCGCAGAAATCTATCCATAAAAGAGAATTTAGTAAAAAACGAAAAGCAGAGATCAGTGAAATTGAAGATTGGGATCTTCCTGAAGAAATAAAATTAAAATTTGACAAAATGAGGAGGAAAGCACTTCTTAACGATGATTATAAA
>DAOVQH010000115.1 GCA_030628755.1 Candidatus Cloacimonadota bacterium
AGAGAATGGACACTAAGACACAAAGTTATATTTCTTATCTGTGACTATCCGTTTTATCCGTGTCATCCGTGTGCTATTTCTTTGCCACCCCGATACAGTTTACCCCGTTGGATTTTTTTATCCAACTGGGGTCATTCTTCCTTAGGGGGCAGGCAAAGACACAAAGTTATATTTCTTATCTGTGACTATCCGTTTTATCCGTGTCATCCGTGTGCTATTTTTTTCGTATCTCATTTTTTCTTCAGGTTCATAAGACTCATCAAAAGACCCATTACTAAAAATGCACCCGGGGCTAGAATAGCTACAATTACAGGTTTGTAGCTTGCAGGTAATACATTGAAACCAAGGAATTGACCTGCACCCAGAATTTCTCTAATTGCAGCAATTACAATAAGGGCTAATGTGAAACCGATTCCCATTCCAAGTCCATCAAGAATAGACCTGATAACATTATGCTTCCCTGCAAATGCTTCTGCCCTTCCTAAAATGATACAATTGACCACAATAAGTGGAATAAACAGTCCGAGGTTCTTATGAAGTGCAGGAACATAGGCTTCCATAACCATATCGACTATCGTTACAAATGATGCTATCACAACAATATATGAAGGAATACGTATTTTGTTTGGAATGAAATTCTTTATCAAAGAAATGAAAATATTTGAGAAGACCAGGACAAAAGTTGCTGCTACTCCCATACCAATAGCATTCTCTACTGAAGATGAAACCGCCAATACTGGACACAGTCCAAGTGCCATGACAAATACAGGATTATCTTTTATGAATCCTTTCGTAAATTCTTTTATCAGTGTCATTCAATTTCCTCCTCATTCTTTTCTTCTTCTGTTTCAATTTCACCTGCAATACCTTCTATAAAACCAAGTCCAAGCTTGATGGATTGTGCAAGTGTTCTGGTTGTAATGGTTGCTCCCGTTATGCTAATGATATTTCCGCCATCTTTATCAACAGTCATTTCTGATTTACCTTTATTCTCGAATTGTTTTTGAAATTCGGGTTTTTCACAATTGGCGCCAAGTCCGGGGGTTTCTTTCTGTTCGATTATCTTTATTTTGTTTACTTTTAAATCTGGAGTGACTCCAACCATTGTCTTTACATCGCTGCTATATCCATAGAGAGAAGCAACAAAAGTGTAACCGACAATATTACCCTCTTCATTTTTACCAATATAAACAGTTTCTTCGTTCAAATAAGAAATGCTATCAAATGTAGATGCTTCTGGTAAGACTTCCATTCGAGCTTCTTCTTTAGCTTTTCGTTGGTTTTCTTCTATGATGGGCTTGGTGATACTATTGATATAAGCCAGAACACCACTGGCAATAACAGTGATAACAAGCAAAACAAACCCTAATCTAAAGAAATATTTCATGCTTTAACCTCATTAAATAATTTTACGCAGATTTTTATGATTTGCTTTAAAATTATTCATCTTTTTCATAGTTAATTTGTGTTTATGCGTGTTCTAATTTTTATTTCCCCGAAGATTCTGGGAATAGTGTATCTGTCAATGAGTGGAACAGCAATGTTCATAAGGAGGATAGAATATGAAACTCCTTCTGGGTAGCCTCCAACCAGACGAATTACAACGGTCAGAATTCCACAACCAATTCCGAAAATAATTCTTCCCTTTTTTGTTACCGGTGATGTTACCATATCTGTTGCCATGAAAAATGCACCTAAGATTAAACCACCGGAAAATATATGGAATACAGGCAAGAGAATAGATACGGAAAACAATCCGTTAATTCCACCGAAAATATAGGTAAGAACAAATACTGTTCCAATATAACTTATAGGAATTCGCCATTCTATGATATGTTTATAAGCAAGGTAAGCTGCTCCAATAAGTAGTGCAGCTGCAGAGACTTCACCGATAACACCTCCAATATTTCCCCAGAAAAGATTTTGAATTGTATCTGCACTTGCCAAGCTGTTCATAACTGTTTCTGCCATGTCTCTACTGATCTGGGTTGTATCTCTGATAGCTTTTGCAACTCCAAGGGGAGTAGCTGAAGTTATAACAGCAGGCACATTTGAAGGTAAGTCCTTCAAACCATTGATTGAACTTTCGAATATGTTACTGAGAGGATTTGTTGCTTTCCATCCGGCAGTCATTAATGTGGGCCAGGAAGCTACAAGAAATGCTCTACCCAAAAGTGCAGGATTGAATATATTATATCCAAGACCACCGAATATCTGTTTTCCAATTGTAATCGCAAATACTGAACCTACAACCGGTAACCACCAGGGAGAAGCACTATTGATATTAAATGCGATAAGAATTCCCGTGACAACTGCACTTCCATCGCTGACTGTAATCGGGACCTTTCTTAGTCTCTGAATTACAGCTTCAGTAACAACTGCTGCTATAACTGCATAAATAGTTAGAATTAGAGATTGAATTCCAAAAAAGAATATTCCAACCAAAAGAGCAGGAGTTAAAGCTAATACAACCTGCCACATAACAGAAGGGACAGAGATACGCTGTTTTATATGAGGTGAAGCAGAAACAGCATAAACATCACTCATAGATCCTCCAAATAAATTAAGAATTCAAACTCATAAATATAAAATTATTTTCCTGTACCTGCACCTCGCACCTCGCACCCCGTAACACGAATCTCGCAACCTGAACCTCTAATCTTGATTTCTCTTCTCAGTCACCTTTATTTTCCCAATATCGATCCACTGGATCAGCTTAATATGAGAAGGGCAAACATAAGCACAACTTCCGCATTTCATGCAATCCATAACCCCATATTTTTCTGCCATTTCCCAATCTTCATGACGAACATTATGGGCAATAAGACTGGGGACAAGATTCATGGGGCAGACATCTACGCATCTTCCACAACGGAGACAGGTGCTTTCTTCTTCTTTATGAGCTTCTTTTTTATTGAAGAGAATCAGTCCGGAGCTTCCTTTTGTCATGGGTGTTTCCAGCGATGGAATAGCGAATCCCATCATTGGACCACCGGAAATAACTTTGCCAATTTCTTCGTATGTTCCATCACAAAAATCTAAAAGTTCAGAGAATAATACTCCAATACGAGCTTTTACATTCTTAGGATTTTTAACGATTTTCCCACTTACAGTTATGACTCTGTCTATGAGGGGTTTTTTGTATCTTACAGCTTCATAAACAGCAATTGCAGTGCCCACATTCTGCACGACCACTCCAATATCCATTGGAAGCCCACCTTTGTTGGGAACTCTCCGTTTTGTAGCGGCATATATCAGCTGTTTTTCAGCACCCTGTGGGTATTTAAGTTTAAGACCAATGACTTTTATATCTGATTCATTTTTGAGAAGTTTTTTAAAAAGTTTAATTGCGTCTGGTTTATTCACTTCAATGCCCACGATTCCTTTTTTTGCACCGAGGATTTTTTTTAATATTTTTAAACCATTAATAATGTCATCTGTGTGTTCAAGCATTATACGATAATCTGCAGTAAGATAAGGTTCACATTCCACACCGTTCACAATAAGTGTATCGATAGGTTTTTCAGGAGGAGGGGAGAGTTTAACATGAGTTGGGAATCCAGCTCCACCCATTCCGCAAATACCAGCATCAGCGACTCGTTTCTTCATTTCATCAACAGAAAGTTCCATATAATTTTCATCATCTTCCAGTTTGATCCAATTGTCTTTTTCATCGCTTGTAATTTCAATTCCCATTGCCATTATACCAGTAGGATGAGGAAATTTATCTATCTTTGTTACTTTTCCAGAAATAGAAGCATGCATGGGTATAGAAACAAATCCACCGGGTTCAGCAATTTTCTGCCCAACAAGGACTTCATCTCCATGTTTTACTATGGGATTGGATATAGCACCAATATGCTGGGAAAGTGGAATTATGACCTTTTTGGGAAGGGGCATTTCTTCGATATGTCTATCTTTTGAATAATGCTTTAAATCATGAGGGTGAATCCCTCCGGGAAAAGTCTTGAGACCCATATTTGCTCCCTATCTTATCTAAATTTAGACTATTTACACAGTATTTTGTTTACAACATTTTAAAACTCTATATTAAAAGCAAGAATTTTTTTGTGAAAACAATAATGGAGATTTCTGATTAGATATAAGTGGACAAAATTTATTACTTTAAAGAATTTGCTTAAAAAAATATGATAATTGGCTGAAGTTTATGAAATTAAACCAGGTAGAGAAACGAACTTTTTTCCTTCTAATACTGGCAGCTTTTTTTAATGGATTTGTTTTCAGTTCATTCCAGATACAGGATATAATTGCAAAAAAAGCCCTTCATGCTTTTGATTGGCAGATCACCATTCTGGTAATGCTCTGGCCTATTTCCAATCTTCTTTCTATCTGGTGGGGAAAGATATTAGAACATTCAAAAAGCCTTTCCAAGTTCTTTGTTCTTACCGCTTTTGTGGGAAGATTGAGTTTGATCTTCATGCTCTGGGTTCATAATTACTATCAGTATTTGGTTATCCTGATTGTTATATTTTCTTTTAGTGCTTTTATCAGTCCAGCACGTAATTCCATATACCAGATGAATATAACCTGGAAAAATCGAGGAATAATATTTGGTTATACTTCCAGTTTAATAACTTTAGTTATAATTTGTACAAGCTTTATGGCTGGTAAAATCCTGGATATAAACGAGAATTGGTTCAGGTATATTTTTGCAGTTGTAGGCATTATGGGATGTATTGGCGCACTCATAATGGCTTTGATAAAAATTAAAAAGAGAAGCTTTGAAGATAAAGCATTCTTGAATCTTAAACAGTTTTTTGTTAAGCCAATAAAACGTACATTGGAAGTCTTGAAGGAAAATAGAGATTTTGCAATATTCCAGAGGAATTTTTTTATTTATGGAGTCTCTTTTATGATCCTGCTTCCGGCAATTCCAAAATACCTTGTAGAATATTTGCAAATGAATTACACTCATACTTTCCTGGCAAAGGGAATAATTTCTCAGATCGGGATTTTGTTTTTAGCTCCATTTGCCGGGAAGATATTTGATCGAAAAAATCCTGCATTATTCACAACTTTAATTTTTCTTATTATTAGTTTTTATCCATTCACTTTACTGATTTCCAGTTTGTTCATCCGTTATAGTTTTGTTAATTATATCGTTTATCTTGCTTTTTTTATTTTTGGTATTGCAATGTCTGGGTTGATTATCTCCTGGAATATTAGTTCCATTTATTTTGCTGGAAAGGAAGATGTATCGATGTATCAGGGTGTTCATGTTACTTTGACCGGGGTAAGAGGATTGTTCGCTCCTTTCCTGGGATTATTGATTATGAAAACACTCGGTATTAGAGCACTTTTTTGTACAGCAATGTTTTTGTTCCTTCTTGCATCAACTCTAAGCTATAAATTATATCTTGCTATGGATAAGAAGGAATTGAAAATTAGTATATATGGGAAATAGTTATTTATTTAGTGAAATCGTCATATATAATTAGGAGGAGTTTTTGAAACAGATTGGGTTTTTGATAATAATATTATTCTTTAGTTTGAATCTTTCAGCATCGATAACTGTTGAATATAAATCAAAATTAGCACCTGAAGTTATCAACACGGAGATGATAAATGAGGTAGAATATTTTAACGTTTTTGAATTGAATAAAACCTTCAAAGCTAAAATAATGGAAGACCTTCTTGATCAACGATTGAATGTCAATATTTATGGTGAGCAGTTGATTTTTTTATTGGAATCTTCCTATGTGTTTTTTCATTCTGAGATGTATAGTTTTTCTCAAGATATTGTTCAAAAAGATGGGAAATACTATATTCCTGTGGTTTTTTTAAAGATGATTTTCCCCAGAATTTTTCCTGATAAAATTACGATCAAAAAGGATAAAATCATTGCTGAAACTCCTGTGGATAGTTCAATTCGCACAATAGTATTGGATCCTGGACATGGTGGAAAAGACCCGGGTGCAGTTGGATATTCCAAAAAGAATTTTGAAAAAGATATTGTTCTTACTGTTACAAAAAAACTGAAGAAAGTATTGGAGGAAAACCTTGATGTGGAAGTGCTTTTAACCCGGGAGAAAGATGAATTTGTTTCACTTCAGCAGAGGACGAAATTTGCAAACGAGAATACAGCAGATCTTTTTATTTCTATCCATTGTAATGCTCACCGCAAAGAGGTCATTGATGGTATTGAAGTTTTTTATTTATCAACTGCAAAGACAGATGAAGCTCGTGCAGTAGAAGCATTGGAAAATAAAGTAGTTTATGAGTATGAAGGCGGTCTGGAAGCTGTGAAAAAATATAATGACCTTGCTTTTATTCTGGCTGATATGGCTCAAAGTGAACATCTGGAAGAGAGTTATCATCTGGGAATGAAACTGCAAAATACACTTGTGGGTTCAACTAAAGGTTATGATCGAGGTGTGAAACAGGCAAACTTTTATGTCCTGCGTGGTGCTTTTATGCCTGCTGTTTTAATAGAACTTGGATTCTTGACCAATAAGGAAGAAGAAAAAAAATTAATTAAAACCTCTTATCAGAATAAACTTATTCAATCAATTTATCAGGGAATTAAAAACTTTAAACTCAAGTATGATAAAATGCAATAGAGTCGAAATCAAAAGACTGAAATACTTATTATAAAATATCTAGTAGATCGTTTCCTAATTATCGTTGCAATTATTTATTTATTAAATTCCAAATTTCAAGCACCAAATATCAAATAAATTCCAATAACCAAATATAGAAATCCAAAATAGTTTCGGTCATTTTAATTTGAGATTTTGAAATTATTTGTAAATTGGAAATTGTAATTTGGGATTTTCTTTAATTGCTAAGTTATTTTAGAAACGCAATATAAGGTAGGAATAAAAAAGGGTTTGACAGAAAATAGCCTTAACTTTTTTTGTACCAAAAAATTATAGAACTGGAGGGATTGATGCCTACTCATAAATCATGTGAAAAGAGATTAAGGCAAGAACAGAAAAGAGCAGCTCGAAATAACTATGTAAAAATGACAATAAGAACTCTATCAAAGAAAATGCACAGCGATATTACTATTGAAGAAAAAGAAAAACTTCTGGCAGATGTTTATTCAAAACTTGATAAAGCTGCAAAAAGAAAGATTATCCACAAGAGAACTGCTGCCAGGAGAAAAGCCCGTCTTGCAGCTTATTTCAATAAGGTAAAACTTGAAACTGTGAAGGAGTCAAAACCTGATAAAAAGGTTGAAACAAAAGAAACTGAAGATTAAAAAAATTTTATTCAGGCAGGCAAGAGTGTCTGCCTTTTTTATTGAATACAAACAAAATATTAATTAATAATGAAGATTGAATTAACTGCTGAATTAAACATTTACATTATAGCAATTGCTATAATTATTATCACTTTAGCAGCTTATTTCTTATTTATAAGGAAGCGAAGAAAAAATGCTCAAATAGTAAGTAAAGCTCCCTCTAACCTGCGAGAAAAATTGGCAAAGACAAAAAACGGATTCATTGGAAAACTTGCTGAAACCATTAAACTTCGTGGTAAAGTTGATGAAGAACTTATAGAGGAACTTGAAGAAATA
>DAOVQH010000189.1 GCA_030628755.1 Candidatus Cloacimonadota bacterium
AAAAGGGTGGCAAAGTCTGCAGGAATGGAGTGTGCCGTTATCAATCGGAATTTGAAGGAGTTCGTATTGAGATTACAACATCATTTTAACCTTCCGAACGGTTTCTTACTTAGATATTCTTTCATATTAACCTTCGGAATTTATGCCGTTGAATCCTTTTTTATTCAACTGGTACGGTTATTCCAATGTATATTGAAGAATGAAGATTAACGTTGTATCCTTCATCATCTTTGACTTTTGTTTTGCTACGAGTCAGGGGAACGGTTTTGAATTGAATATTGAATATTGAAAAATTGAGTGCAGCGAAGATGGATTAAAAATGAAAAATAGAAAATGGGAAATGAAAAATATGTAAAGCGACCAGCCTGGTCGCTGTTGTTCTCGACCTGGCCATGCCAAATCACCAAAGGTGATTAATAAGCCAAAGGCTTATTAAAAGGCAGGTAAACAGGTCGAGTTACAAACCCAAAACCCAGAACCCAAAAACCCGGAACCCACAAAATTAAAGTTGCTGAAATGAAATTAAAAAATAATTTATTTAAATACGAGGTAAAAAATGAAGAAGTTATTAATTTTTTTATTTGTAGTTTTCTGTGTGAATTTCCTTTTTGCGGATTTAGAAGTGAACATACCTTTCGATCCAAACCAGGTTGGTCCTGCTTATTCAACTCAAGGGAACTATGTGTATTATGGTGAAACTTTCTATGTTACTAATACAGCAGTAACTGATACGTTTTATTTAAATTTATATGCTTATGGAATACCTTCTCCATGGAATATTTACTGGTGTCATGAAGGTACTTGTAGCTATCTTGGATGGGGACCGTGGGACGTGGTTCTGGAAGAGAATGTAGAATATGATATACATGCAAATATCGAAGTATCTGATATGGCTGGAAGTTTCGATTACCAGTTTGTTTTTAACCACCCGTCCTTAACTGATTCAGTTGTTATTGACTTCAGTTTTCGTACTGAAGATGCTTCTGGAATTGATGAACTCGTTACAGAAGAACAAATTAAACTTTATCAGAACCATCCAAACCCATTCAATCCGTCAGGTGCCGGACGCAGTCCGACTACAACAATTTCTTATAATTTGAAAAAAGAAAAAGTTGAAAATACCAGTATTGAAATTTATAATATTAAGGGACAGTTAATAAAAACCTTTACAAATTTAACAGCGTCAAATAATTTTGGGTTTGTTCAATGGAATGGTAAAGATAATGATGGGGAAAAAGTTAATAGCGGAATATTTTTCTACAAATTAAACGGAGTGAAAAATTCTCCCTTTAAAAAAATGGTCCTGATGAAATAATGAAAGATTTCACCCGTATGGAATAGAATTTGATTCCACAGGGTAAACAGGATAAATATTAATAAAATAAATATGGAGGAAAGATGAAAAAAATTGCTTTTTTAGTGGTGTTATTACTATCATCAATACTGCTATGGGCAGATTATCAAGTAGGTGAAACAGTAGCCAATTATTACTGGACAGATAACACAGGTGCAGACCATGACATTTACGAATTAACAGCTCAGGCAATAGTTCCTGTCCTTTTCTGGGGAAGTTCTGGTTGAGGTGGTTGTGTAGCGGCGGCGCCGGTATTACAACAGCTTTGGGAACAGTATTCTCCTGAAGGCAATGTCTATTTCGTATCACAAACAAATTGGTCATATTTAGGTTGCACTTATTATTATGGCATAGGATCTTCTGGTCCATTTGGAAATGGCTGGATACCATTATTTGCAGTAATTGGTGCAAATAATATATGTTATTACAACGACAATGCTGTCAGTGGAGTACAACCAGCCCTTAATTTAGCCATAGCATCTTTTGTATTAACTGCTATTATCGGATCAAATGTGCAATCTGGTCCCGCATATTTAGGTGTTCAATTCGAAAGCCTTTCAATTCCTGGAACAGGTATTGAAAGCTGGGAATGGGACCTTGATGGTGATGGACAGATCGACAGTACAGAAGAAGACCCATATTTCCTCTATACAGAAATTGGAACGTATGACATAACACTCACAGTATTTATGGAAGGCGACTCTTCAACAGTAACTCTGGAAGACTATATAACAGTCACAGATGGTTCTAATGTTTCCGGGAATCTATCTGGTATATGGATTACTGATTTCAGTCCCTATAATGTAACAGATGAAGTTGAAATTGCAGAAGGGGATCTACTTGTTATCGAGCCTGGTGTTGAAGTTAATTTTGGTTCTGACATTCAACTTAAAGTTTATGGGAACCTGGTTGCAGACGCATCTTCTCGCGATGATGAACCAATTATCCTTACATCCAGTACAGAATGGGCAGGTTTAAGATTTATAGGTACACAGGAAGCTAACCTGATTAGAAATTGTGAAATTTCAAAAGCAAATGTTAGTGCTATTCGCATTGAGAATGATTCTTATGTTGAAATTATCGGTAATAAGATTTTCGATAATTCCAGTGGCTCTCTGGGGGCAGCAATTGATGTAACTTCATCAGATAATGTACTTATAAGTCAGAATATCATTGCTAATAACAACAGCTCAAACCTTACAGGTGGTATAGGTTGTTTAAACGCAATTGTAGAAATTTCAAATAATATCATTGTTAATAACAACGGTACTTCTAGTGCTTTCAGCTTGAAGAACGGTTCAGATGCACTTCTCGTTAATAATACCATCGCTAATAATGAAGCAATCGGTACATATCCATACCTGTTTTTTATTTTTAACTCAACCCCCATCATTAGGAATTGCATTATTATTGATAATGATCCGATTTTCCCCGGCTCAAGTGATCCTGAAGTAACCTATACCTGCATTTCCGGAGGTTATACTGGAATAGGTAACATCGATGAAGATCCATTGTTCGTAAATCCTTCTGCTGGAAATGGTTCATCTTATGATGGTTTGAATGCCGGGTGGTGGCTACAGGAAGGCTCTCCCTGTATTGATGCTGGAGATCCCGACCCGATATATAATGACCCCGATGGCTCGAGAAACGATATGGGAGCTTATGGCGGACCGAACAGTCTTGAACCGACCAGTACAGAAGATAACATTGTAGATGTAATTACAACAAGCTCAATAAGTATTTATCCTAATCCATTCAATCCGTCAGGTGCCGGACGCAGTCCTGAAACAAACATTGCTCTTTCTATTTCTTCCAAAGATAAGCTTCATCCTATCAGTGTGGAAATTTACAATATTAAAGGGCAATTGGTTAAAACCCTGGTTGATAACGAAATTGTTACGAACACCAATTTCATCTGGGATGGAAAAGATAACGCAGGAGCAGTTACTTCCAGTGGTATGTACTTTGTGAAAATGAAAACAACTACCACTTCCACAGCTAAGAAGATGCTGCTTCTGAAGTAAGCTTCGAGTTGTAAGGAGTGAAACAACGACGACTCGAGATAAAAAGAAGACAAATCTCGACTCGATGTCCCTTTCGAGTCGAAACAATTTGAAAAAAAAGCGGGAAGAAATTCCCGCTTTTTTATTTTATGAAATATCTTGCTATAAAATTTTTACTTAAAGGTCAGAAAGTAAAAACTTTGGAGTGCGGTAACCGTGTTACCGCTGCATCATCACGGATGATGCACTCCATAGTCTGGAATGGAACTGATAACAACAATAAAGCAGTTTCATCGGGAATTTACTTCTACAAGATTTCTACAGGTAAATCATCAGCTATGAAAAAAATGTTGCTTCTTAAGTAATCTCAAGGTTTAAGAATCAGGTTGGAAATAAAAGCGGGGAGCAATCCCCGCCTTTTCTTTGATAAATATCTTGCTATAAAATTTTTACTTAAAATTCTTGGTAAAAATTCAAGGAGAAGGTAATGTTAGTAAACATTAAAAATCGAAATTTTCTAACCTTATTAGATTTCACTCCTGAAGAAATTCTCTACCTGCTGGATCTTTCTGAAAAATTAAAAAAAGACAAATACGAAGGCAGAGAAGAGCAAAAACTGATTGGGAAGAACATTGCTCTGATCTTTGAAAAAACATCAACCAGAACAAGATGTGCATTTGAAGTTGCAGCATATGATCAGGGAGCGCAAGTTACCTATCTCGGTCCAACCAGTAGCCAAATCGGGCACAAAGAAACCATGAAGGATACAGCCAGGGTTCTTGGTAAAATGTATGATGGCATTGAATATCGTGGGTTTGGTCAAAAAATTGTGGAAGAACTTGGTAAATATGCTGGTGTTCCTGTGTGGAACGGGTTAACAGATGAATATCATCCCACACAAGTATTGGCTGACTTCCTAACTGCAAAAGAACACCTTAATAAACCCTACAACGAAATGGTATTTGTTTATGTTGGTGATGGGCGAAATAACGTGGCAAATTCACTTATGATCGGTGGTTCAAAGCTGGGAATGGACTTGCGTATCGTCGCTCCAAAAGGACTTCAACCCGATACTGAACTGGTAGCCAAATGCAACGAAATTGCCAAGGGAACAGGAGCTAAAATAACTATTACTGATAATGTTGACGAAGGTGTGAAAGACGCAGATGTGATCTACACAGACGTCTGGGTTTCCATGGGAGAAGCCAAAGAAGTTTGGGAACAGCGTATTGCACTTCTAAAACCTTTTCAGGTGAATGCAGAGATGATGGCAAAAACAGGGAAATCCAATACTATATTCCTTCATTGTTTGCCCTCATTCCATAATACAGACACAAAAATTGGAATGGAAACTTACCATAAATTCGGTATCAAAGAGATGGAAGTAACAGATGAAGTTTTTGAAGGTAAAGCTTCTAAAGTATTTGATGAAGCTGAAAATAGAATGCACACTATCAAAGCTATAATGGTAGCAACTCTTTGTGAATAAATTAAAGAACATAGCAAATCTGTTAGTTACCGGATTTCGCAAATTTTGAAGTATGAAAGCAATCTTAATCTTTCTTCTGATACTTTTTTCTTTTCCGCTTTTTTCTCAAACTTTCGAAGTCAACAAACTGGGATCTTTTATTTTTATTTCATCCGCTTTGGCAATTGATTTAAGTAATAATTATTTCGACAGGCAAATCATCGAACCACTCACAGAAGATGAAATAGATAATCTTTCCAAAGATGACATCCCTTTTTTTGATAGATGGATATCATTCTCACCTGATGCCAAATTGAAAGACTGGAGTGATTACTGTGTTTATTTAACTATCGGTTCTACCTTGTTTCTTGTTTACGACGAAGGATATTTCCTTGATAACTTGATGGTTTTAAGTGAGATATTAATTGCACAGTCTGCATTCAGTAAATGGACAAAAACTTTAACAAGACGCAAACGTCCTTTTGTATATGATGAAGATGTTTCAATTGAAAAACAACAACAAAGGAACAGTCA
>DAOVQH010000094.1 GCA_030628755.1 Candidatus Cloacimonadota bacterium
GGAAAATTTGATTTAATCCAATAATAAAGCTCTGTTATCTTAGCAAATTCATGTGGAAGGTCTGAGCCCTTAATCTGATACATATAGTTCTCTGAAGTTTGAACTGTATATTTCTGAAAATGTTCTGAAAATAATTTCTTATCTGATTTATTCAGCATTCTGTAAATCCGCAGAATAACTTCAATAAGAAGCTGTAACCTACCATAAGATTTTATATTTGAATCTAACATAAACGAGTCTGTTCTGGCAATATTGGTTTTGAGCTTGAGCTTTTTGAGTTGCTCTTTGGTCAAATTATTGAAAATAGATTCAAAAAGATTTATACCTTTTTGGGTATGATAATCCTTTATCCTGTTCTGAAAATTGAAAAGTGTAGGTTCATTAAAAGGCATATCTCCAAGATGAAATATCCCGAGTGCTGCTCTAGTGAGAAGATTAAATTCAATAGATTTGAATAGATGATCGTATATCCAATTACTCTTTTCTTTTAATATTAATGCTGAAACCATTGCATTTATCGGAGCATTGGGTCGACCATTATCTTGACAAAATAATGGAGCAAAAATCTTTTCATCAATATTACTGAAAATGGTTTCATAGAAGCAATACTCAGCTGTCTCTTGAATTTTTGTATAAATTTCATTCATTCTGGATAGATCATAACCGAATATATCTTGTTGTATATGGTTTGAGTTAGTTCTAAACATAATTATTTCCTTAATAATTATTACTTTTATGGACACACTAATGTCTGATGGTAATTATGTGTAAAGTAATTTCTCAATTACATTCCAAGGGTTTTTATAGTAAACTCATTCATATAATTTTTTATAATTATTTAAAAAATCTTTTATATTAAATTTTTCTTCTACCATTTTCCTTGAGTTTTTCCCCAATGAACTAAGTTCACTTAATTTATCTGGCAAACTTATTAACACCTCTTCTAATTTGTCAATATCATTAATT
Organism: Candidatus Cloacimonadota bacterium; assembly: GCA_030628755.1. Taxonomy (GTDB): domain Bacteria; phylum Cloacimonadota; class Cloacimonadia; order Cloacimonadales; family TCS61; genus JACNIV01. The sequence goes on from DAOVQH010000094.1 coordinate 967, forward strand.
GAAATAAGTAAACCATTACTATCATTAACAAGCTCGTTGTTACCTTTAATATTCGAAGCTACAATTGGAAGACCTACGGACATTGCTTCCAAAATCGAAACAGGAAGTCCTTCCCACTTTGAGTATAGAAGAAATACATTAAAGTTAAACAACCATTCTATAACATTCGATTGCCAACCAGGTAATAATATCCTATCTAATAAATTCTCAGACTCTACCATTTTTCGACATTTAGAAAAAAGCTCTCCATCTCCAATAAAAACAAATTTAATAATATCCGTTTTTTTGCATACATTTATTGCAACTTTTATAACATTTAAAATATTCTTCTGCCTGGAAAATCGGGAAACACTTCCTATTACAAAATAGTCTTTTAAGTTATCCCGCTTTTGGATATTAGAAAGTTCAGGAAGTTGAATTCCATTAAAAATAGTGATAGCCTTTTCAGCTAAGACAATATTCTTCTTAACTGCCATCTCTCTTTCAGAATTATTTACAAAAACTACTTTATCACAATATTCAGAAGCAATTTTTTCCATAGTCATATAAAAGAATTGAATGATCTTAGGTTGAAATGGATGGAAGGGAAAACCATGAACTGTATGAATTATTTTTGGGACTTTAGCTAATCGAGCTGCAATTCTTCCAATAAAACCAGTCTTTGAAGAGTGAGTATGAACAATATCGAATTTATACCTTTTACAGATTTTATAAATATCAAGAAATGCGAAAATATCAAGGAAAGAAATATTTCTTCTTAAAGATTTAACATGTATATAATGATAATTCAATTGCTTTAATTTATCAACCAATGGACCACCTGGTTTTGAGATAACATAGATATCATACTTATTCATATCCAACGAAGTTAGTAAATTTAGCATAACATTCTGAGCACCGGATAAAAGTGGTAGTAACTGAATGTGAAGGAGCTTTATCTTTTTCATATTATATCTAATCTTTGTTCAAGAAAAGTTAGGAATTCTTTTGTCTGGTTTTCTCGTGTATATTGTGATGGAACTCGTCTTTCTTTGATTTTATTGCTTTTAATATTTTTATAGATTTTTAGAAAATTATTAGCAATCGCATCGACATCTTCCATAGAGGATACATAATTATGTTTTAAATTTCTAAGAATCGCTGATGCTTCACCCTCAGGTGGCGTCATTGCAAGTATTTCTTTTCCACTTCGTAGATATTCAAATAATTTGCCCGTTAAAACTCCCCTTCCCCTAGGGGAAGCAATAAATAATAAAAGAGCATCACTATTCACCATATATTTTATTGCCTGGTTATGAGAAACTTGTGGAACAATATTAATTAACTTCAAAGCTTTTGAGTTCTGTAATATGTTTATCGTTTCAATATAATAATTCCCTATAAATTCAATTAAAACATCATTGGGCATTTTGTTCTTTCTAATTAGACTTTCTAAAGCTGTTATAAAGTACTTTGGAGTTCTATGACCATAGAAATTTCCAATATACCTAAAGATTATTTTCCTCGTCTTTTTACTTTTTTGAACATTTTGGAAATCATTTTCATCCCAGCCATTATACATAACGTGAATCTTAGAATCTAAATGATTTCCAAACTTTGCAACAATTTCTTCTTTCATCGTTTGACTGATAGTCGTTGTGACTGTAGAAAAATCCAGGAGTTTACTTTCCCAACCTTCTGATAATTTTTTATGAATTTTTGTTGGAAATTTAATGTATGGATTCAATGTCCAATGATCCCTGTAATCAATAACTAACGATTTATTATATCTCCGACACAATTTATATGCTGCAATACCAGCAGTATAAGGTCCAATAGTTGCCATTACAGCATCATATTTTTTTGTGAGCAGTAAACTCCTTCCTGCCTTTACTGCATATCTTAACCAACCAATTTTATCATCAATAGGAAAAACATTTCTAATAAATTTTTTATATTTCTCTGGAGTTTTGAAATAGATCTTATTGTTATTTTTCTTCCGATTTAACTTTTTTAAAAGTGACATTAAATCTAAAGATGCGGTTCTAATGACACTTTCGGCTTGATTTTCTTCTAATAAGTCGTTATCAGATGAGTGAAAAACAATATCCCTAACTGAAATAACATCTGTTTGCCAATTGTATCTCTTTAGATATTTTACCAGCTTAACAGGTCTTTGTATGCCAGGTCCTCCTAAAGGTGGATAAAAATAAGCAAACAGTAATAAATTTTTCATTTCTTTACAGGATATGTATCCATGCTTTTTTCGTTTTTCTGTATCTTAATTCTCACAGTCGTGTCAGCCTTGATATCTGTAAAGAACAGCTTTGCGCTTTTAATCTCAGGTTTAGCCCCTTCCACTTCTAATATCTCATAATTACCGAATAATGATACAGTAAATTTTTCAAAGCTCTCGGGAAAGTAAACTGATATTTCATTTTCGTTTTCTTTAACTTCGATACTTTCCCTTTTTCTCCACCAATCGGCAATTTCCATGAATGTTCCCTGAAATACATTTTTTGGCTTAATATTATCTAAAATATAAAAAAATAAATCATTATTATAACTAATATCTGTAAAATTCGAGACTGAGAAATTGAAAGTTAACAAACCATTAACAGATTCGATGGATTCAATAATTTCATCTGCTAATATTCTTGCTTTTTCATAAGGGACATTTTTTGTTCTAGAAAGTTTTAAAGCCACATCAGAAAATATTAAAGGAACTTCTAGATATTTATTGTCGTATGCTTTAGAATTGCTTTCCAAAGAGAATAAATAGTAAGGAAATCCGATGCCATACTTAAAGCCAATTTTTTTGCTAAATCCTCGAGAAGAATCGTAAATAAATCCATTTTTTTTATGAAATTCAATAGTAATTTGAGGATCAAACCTGTTAAAATTATGCCTGATTCCAATTTTATCTTCTTCAGTAATCTGGCAGATACGGTTTTTTTGCCTTTCCAGGATATCATTCTTACAGGAATTATACGAACCTAAAAGAGCGATCTCATTTCCTTTATTCAGATTATTCATTACTTCCTTATATACATCATTATCCTTAATATTATAATCAATATCCAGAGCAGATTCCGATTCTGTTCCGAAAAAAAAAGTGCTGCTAATCATATGATGATTCTCAATTTCATCTATTAATTCAAAATTCCAGTATTCTTCTAAATTTGTAAGAATATACTTTATTTTACTTATAAGGTTATTGATCATATACTTAACTTTGTAAAAAACCAGAATGTCTTCAAAAGTGCTTTTAATAATAGAACTCAAACTCCATTTTTGAAGTCTATCGACATTATGAGAAACTGCAACTGCAAAGGATTCTGCACCAGACCAATACTCCTTTTTTAATAAGAAATAGGAATCTCTTTCAACAATCGAATCCCTGATACATCTTTCAATTAACCAGAGAATTACATTAACATACGGAGTAAGGTGATAATCAGGAAAAGATATTTCTGAGTCCGGGACTCTATTATATCTATCCCTGACAGCACAGTTGATTTCATCATACCCTATTAGGTTGAAGAAAATATTTCCGATGACATCAAAATTATAGAGTCCGTAAAATAAATTTTCTTTTTTATAATAATGTATCGGGGTCTTTAAATCTTTCTTTGAAATAATTGGTATCTTCTGGATTAATTTCAAGTCATGGGTATATTCTTTGATTTTTTCTTTTTTCAACATACCAGGCTGGAGAAGATCTGCATCTGCAGGGATAAAAAATATAATCTTATTCAATGCAAGAATATATGCTTCTTTAATTGTTGGTTTTATCAACCCATAAAAAAAAAGAATATCATTTTCTAATAATTGATCTAACCTCTTTATAAATTTGAATTCATATCCAAGAGTATTAAAAATGAAATTAAATGTGTATTGAATCTCATTTTTAAATTTCTTCAGGTCATTATCTATATAAACAGCAATCATTATTCCTCTTGGATACAATCATCAAACACCTATTTATTCACAATATAACAGATAGTATTTTGTTATTTAATTTGTCAACTGTCATTTAATCAAATCAGGGTTATAAATGGATTGACACAAAAAATGAAAATTCTTTTAAGTCCCAAAAGTGCACTCGTAGCTCAGTTGGCAGAGCAGCTGACTCTTAATCAGCGGGTCTAGGGTTCGAATCCCTACGGGTGTACCATTTACTTTTAAGTAAGTTGTAAGAAAATTACAAATGTCAAATAACAAATTACAAATTATCTCAGCAAGAAGATTGATTTTTTTCGTGATGAGAACGCTGTTCGACCACGAGCTTGGGACACATTGTGAACAAAGTGAACAACGGGAAGCGAAGTAGCTCTGACAGAGGTGAAACTGCGTTTCGCCGAATCAGGAATCCCTACGGCTTGTCCCGCCGTATCCGGCAACTGCCGGAGAAGGTGGAGTGTACCATTTACTTTTAAGTAAGTTGTAAGAAAATTACAAATGTCAAATAACAAATTACAAATTATCTCAGCAAGAAGATTGATTTTTTTCGTGATGAGAACGCAGTTAGACCACGAGCTTGGGACACATTGTGAATAGAATGAATAATGGGAAGCGAAGTAGCTCTGACAGATGTGAAACTGCGTTTCGCCGAATCAGGAATCCCTACGGCTTGTCCCGCCGTATCCGGCAACTGCCGGAGAAGGCGGAGTGTACCATTTTTTATATATAACAACGAATCCGTCTCCGTTGAAACTTCGACGGGACAAGCAAGACGAACAAATGAAATTGTCTCTAAGAATCTTGTTTGGATGAGAACCCTTCTTCCCGAGAGATTCGTCCATACAAAAAAAAATGAATAAAGTTCAAACAAAATTATTAATTTAACGATTTCAAAGTAAAAACATATTTCATGCATCCCCCGAAAACCAACAGCAATTCTAAAGGTATCCCATTGAAAAACAATAAAATAAAACACAGAAAAGTCGTTAAAAATTATTCGCAAAGAAATTCTACATAATATTAATTTTGTTCATCGTGGAAGAATAGAAAATTATTATAACTTGAAGTGTATTATTTTTCTTAAAATCGGCATAATATAAATTGCGTTAAGAAATTGGCAATAAACAAACGTTAAGAAAAATCTTCTGTTTGAGTGATTTTCTAATTTCTTACATAGATTCTACTTAGAAAATAACGAGTTAAGATTTTTTAGTGGTGTTTGCCAATTTTAGTAATTTATATTCGCCGGGAGTTTTTCTTTGCTTCGTTTCTTTTGTCGGTACAAAAGAAATGAAGATCAATGCTTGCAAATCTCTTGATGGAAAATCTTATTGCTATTCTTCAGAATAAAAAGAATACAATGATTTTGAAATTTTTTCGGTTGATGCCTGTAAATATTAATTTTAATTTGACAAGAAAGACTTCATTTTAATTTCTTAAGAAGAATTAATTTAAAGGGAGAAGGAAAATTGAAAAAGATAAGTATTATTTTTATAATTCTTTTATTGTCTATTTGTGTATTAGCAACTCAGCAAAATACATTTGAACTTCAACGTTTGGCAGAAAAATTTAGAATCGAATATGAACAGAAAAGAGCAGAAGCATATCAGAAAGCTGCTCAAATGAATTGGCCTACTACATTTACAACCGAAGAAGGTTCATTTGCAGAGCTACAGGTTTTAGATGAGTTTGGTATGCCTAAATATTATATCACTCATAATGCAATTGCGGCTCAAACAATTTCAACTGACGAAGTTTATACAGGTGGAAATGCGGGTCTTTGTTTATCTGGTTCGGGAATAACCGTACATGAGTGGGATGCCGGAGGAGTCTTACTTACACATCAGGAATTCGTTAGTCCTAGTAGGGTAACTCAAGTAGATGGTCCTATAAGTACACACTACCATTCTACTCATGTTGCTGGAACAATAATGGCTTCCGGAGTGGTCGCCAGCGCAAAAGGAATGGCTTTTGCTGCAACTTTACGGGCTTTTGATTGGACTAATGATACTTCAGAAATGGCTTCCGAGGCAGCATTAGGTGCTTTAATCTCAAATCATTCTTATGGATATGTTAGAGGATGGGCTTATGGTAACTGGGGATCTGGTACTAATTGGTATTGGCATGGTAATGCTTCTGTAAATACAACTGAAGATTATTTATTTGGTTTTTATGATAGCGACTCACAGCAACATGACCAGATAGCCTATAATGCTCCAGATTACCTAATTGTGAAATCAGCAGGAAATGACCGAAATGACGATCATTCAGGAGGACATTATGTCTGGGATGTATGGCATTGGGTTTGGAGCACTGCTTATCGTGACCCAGATGGCGGAACGACCGGCTATGATTGTATTGGAACTGTTGGTATTGCTAAAAACATTCTTACTGTAGGTGCTGTCAATGATATTACTGGCGGTTATACTCAACCAAGTGATGTGTCAATGAGTTCTTTCAGTTCCTGGGGACCTGCCGATGATGGAAGGATAAAACCCGATATATGTGCTAATGGTATATCATTGTATTCTACCGATGATGATCATAATTCGGATTATACCACATTAAGCGGCACATCAATGTCTTCGCCATCAGTTACAGGATCACTTGCATTATTGCAGGAATATTATATTTCCCAGAATGCTGGTAGTACTAATATGCTGGCTGCAACTTTAAAAGGACTGGTAATTCATACAGCAGATGAAGCAGGAACAAATAACGGACCTGACTATGAATTTGGCTGGGGTTTGATGAACACTGAATCTGCAACAAATGTAATCAGGTATAATGGAACAACAGATTACATTCTTGAAACTTCTCTTTCAAGCGGTGGAAGTTTTCAAATAAATTTTAATTCTGACGGTACTACTCCGTTAGTTGCTACAATATGTTGGACGGATCCTGCCGGAACTCCAACAGCAGCATCTCTTGACCCCACAACAAAAATGCTTGTTAATGACCTGGATATAAGAATCACAAAAAATGGTTCAACTTATTATCCCTGGAAACTTGATGCAGCAAATCCATCCAATGCAGCCACAAATAGCGGTGATAACAACACAGATAATGTTGAAAAAATAGAAATTTCAAGTCCCACATCTGGAGAATATACTATATCTATTACTCATAAAGTACCGTTAAGTTCATCACAGAATTACTCTCTTATCATCACTGGAATTGATCCCAGTGTTCTTGTTTCTACTCCCACTTTCTCACCACCAGCAGGAACTTATGGAACTACTCAAAGTGTAACTATCAGTTGTGCTACATCTGGAGCTACTATTTACTACACAACAGA
>DAOVQH010000225.1 GCA_030628755.1 Candidatus Cloacimonadota bacterium
TATTTGAGAGTGCAATTGCAGCTTGAGAAGCAAGGGAAGTCAGCATGGTAAGATGTTGATCTGTAAATGAAATTATCTCTCCTTTTTCATCCATAGCATTGATCAGTTGAATTACTCCCAGAACCTCGTTTTCGTGATTCTTCAAAGGAATAGCTGCCATTGATTTTGAATGGTAGTTATTGGCTTTATCATATTTTTTTGTTCCACTGTTATCAAAAATATCCTGATTATATACATCATCGATACTGGTTGTTTCTCCTGTATGAGCAACATAAGAAACAAAATTCTTCAATCTCTTTTTACCATCCTTATTATAAAGGGAAACACTGGGCCATTTGGAGGTATCAGCAATTCCAAGTCGTAAGTTCATGGAAAGTGTGCATATTACTTTGAAATCCAGAAACTTTTTATCTTCCGATACTGTATAAATTGTTCCTGCATCTGCATTTGTGTAATTTATTGCTTCATCCAGAACCAGTTTGAAAAAATTGTTTATATCCTTTTCCGAAGATAAAGCAATACCAATATTTGTAAGTCTTTTTATTTGATTTATTAAATCTTTTCTCAGTTCCATTATGTCCTCTTAATTTAAAAATTTGACACAATAAATTTTATATTATTATTGGATACATCAATTTCTTTGATATTTTATGTCAATAAATTAATAGGATGATAAATTGAGAAAGATAGAATCAATTATTCTTTCTGCAGGTGAATCCAGCAGGATGGGGAAAGATAAAGCGCTTCTGCATATCAGGAAAAAAAGAACTGTGACCATTATTTTGGAGAAGTTATTAACTTTCTCTGAAAAGGTTTATATCGTTCTTGGTGATAATTTTAAAGAAGTGAAAAAAGCTGTTTTGAAAGAAAATTTACCTTTTGAAAAAATAGAATTTATTTTTAATGAAAATCATCATTTAGGAATGTTCTCATCGATACGAAAAGGTTTTTCTGTAACTTCGGGAGAATATCCTGTTCTTCTGCAAATGGTAGATCAGCCTTTTATTCCGAGAGAAATTTATAGGGAGATAATCGCATCGTTAGATGATGAACATCTTATTTTTCAACCCTCTATTAATTTGAATGGAAAGCTTCAAGCAGGTCACCCGATTTTATTTTCACCCAAATTTAAGGAAATCATTCTAAATTTTTCTGATAATTCAACCCTGCGTAAAGTAATAAGAGAATACCAGAATAAGAGAAAGTTTGTCTTAGTTGATGATAAAGTGATTCTTCAGGATTTTAATACAGAACAGGACTTTAAGAAATATTTAAAGGATAGTATATGAAAGAAACACCTGTTTTTGATATATTAAAAAAAGCAGCAGAAAACCAGAAAAAAGGGATTGCTTTTATAATGGCAACTGTCGTTGAAGGAGTTGAAAAAACCCCGGGAAGAACCGGGTTTAAATTAATTTCTTATGAAGATAAAACGTTTGAGGGAACAGTGGGTGGGGGAAAGCTTGAACTGATGGTTCTGGATAAATGCGAGGAAATTTTTAGAACTAAGAAAAGTGAACTTTTAGAATTTACACTTACCGATACATCCGAAGGGATTGGCATGAAGTGCGGAGGAGTAGCCAAAGTTTACTTCGAGTATTTTCCGACTATAAAAAAAGCGTATATTTTTGGTGCAGGTCATCTTTGCAGAAGTCTGGTTCCTATTTTAAGTTCAATTGGATTTCTATGCATTGTAATAGATAACCGTAAGGATTTTGCCAATAAAGATCAAATTCCTGATGCTAAAGAAGTTATTGCAATTGATTATCTGGAATATTTGAAGAAATTCAATCCAAAAGAAAATGATGCAATAATTATCTTCACTCACGGTCATATCCATGATTATGATATTCTGGAAAGTCTATGCAAAAAAAATGTAGATGTTAAATATATTGGAATGATCGGATCGAAAATAAAAGTTGCAGAAGCGGTTAATAAAATAAAAGAAAAGAATTTTGAAGGAAATCTGATAGAAAAAATTTATGCTCCCATTGGCTTGAATATTGGAAAAACCACAACACAGGAAATTGCTATTACCATTGCTGCAGAGGTATTGGCTGTTTATAATGAGGTTGGAAGAATTTGTTCGTTAAGGGATAAGATGAAGGATTGAATAAAAACTGATTTCTCAAATTTGTTGACATCTAAATATAAATCTGAAAAATAAAAAAGTTGAAATCAGGCTGATTAAGAGTCTGAAAAGAGATTAAGGACTAAATAACTATGAATTTTATTGAAGATTTATTAATTAAAATTCCATTTTTAAATTCTCCCTTTGCCATTCAAATATTGAAATCTATAATTATAATAACAATTCTCTGGATAGTTAAAATTGTTGTTGTCAAGCTCATCCAGAAACATATTACTGATGCAAAATCCCGTTATCGCTGGCGAAAGGTCATCAATTCCATTATTATTGTTGTGATCATCATTCTGGTTGGGAGTATTTGGTATAAAGGTGTTCAATCTATTGCTACTTATTTGGGATTACTTTCTGCAGGGATTGCTATTGCTCTTAAAGATGTAATTGCAAATATTGCAGGATGGGTTTATATTATTTCACGCAGTCCTTTTGAAGTTGGAGACAGGATACAGATAGGACATCATGCTGGTGATGTTATTGACCTCAGTCTTTTTGAGTTCTCGATACTTGAAATAGGAAATTGGGTAGATGCAGACCAGAGTACAGGAAGGATCATTCATATACCAAATGGAAAGATATTTACCCTGGACCTGGCGAACTATGATAAAGGATTCAAGTTCATCTGGAATGAGATTCGGGTAGTTATTACTTTTGAAAGCAACTGGCAGAAAGCTAAAAAGATACTTCTAAAAATTGCTACTAAAAAGAGCGAGAATATCACTGCACCAGTCGAAAGACAAATAAAACGAGCTGCCAGAAAATTCTTGATATATTATAAAAATCTTACTCCCATTGTTTATACGGATGTCAAAGACCATGGAGTTCAGCTTACTATTCGTCATCTTTGCGAAACCAGAAAAAGGAGAGGATATACCGAAGCTATCTGGGAAGACATTTTAACGGAATTTGCCAAGCATAAAGACATTGATTTCGCTTATCCCACCACCAGGTTTTATGATAATTTGAAGGAAGGGAAGGATAAAATAATTTCTAAACTCCACTAACAAAAAGAAAGGAAATAAATATAAATCAGGAGGTTAAAATGGGATTGACAGTTTTAGAAATTGAAGTTGGGAATCCAACTAATTTTGATATTATAGAAAAAGTTGAGTTTCTGGTTGATTCTGGAGCTATTTACTCTGTGGTTCCAAGTCATATTTTAGAACGACTTAATATCAAACCTATTGGAGAACAAGAATTCCGTTTAGCAGATGGAACCAAAATAGTACGAAAAAAGGGTATTGCTCTTTTTAAGTATAAAGAAAAAATAGGTGGAGCAGATGTAATTTTTGGAGAAGAAGGAGATAGTATTCTTCTGGGAGCTTTTACTTTGGAAGCTCTTGGATTAGTCCTTGATCCTCTGCGACGAGAATTAAAACCTTTACCTATGATTCTTGCTAAGAATGTTAAAATATAGATTCATATATTCATAAACTAAGGAACTTGTTAAGTTTTACGAACTTATTAGAAACCCATAAACAAAGAACTTGAATGCTTGAAATTTAGGAAGATATTTTAAAGGAATTTGCCAAGCATAAAGACATTGATTTCGCTTATCCCACCACAAGGTTTTATGATAATTTGAAAGAAGGAAAAAAATAGCAGAACCCCATCCCAGATCAGGTAATGACCTGACTAAAGCTCTAATACGAAATATCTTTCTATCATCGAATAACGGCGAAGCTATCTATTTCGTAAGAAACAATGTTGTTATGTGATATTGCCTATGTAAATTTGTCATATTTCTATCATTAGAAGCGAAGCCGTATAAATCTCCTTTTGTAAAAAGGAAGAGCTATCAAATTGAGGAACAAAGGGTTATTAATTTTCCTATCATACCCGAGTTCACCCAGTCATTCCAGTGAACTGTGTCCGGCTTTTTAATCGCCTTTGGTGATTTGACGGAAACGGGTATCTATTTAATTTTCCTTTTTATGGATTCCCACTTGCGTGGGAATGGCATTGTTCAATCTGGTTACATAGAACCTACTGTCAAGTCAAGTTTCGATTGGAAGTGGTAATTGAATTTTGACATTCCTTATATTTCCTTCTCCTCAACTAGGAGAAGGTTAGTTTACCAGGGCGTAGCCTTGGCGTAGACTGGGATGAGGTTTCAAACTTTGTTAAAATTCAATTTACGTCATTTCACAATTGACTTATCACTGCTATATAACTGATTTTATTTCTACTTTATGCAATTCAGGATTAAATCATATACCCAATTTGTAATATCTTTGTTTGAAGTAACTACAAACTCTTGACCTCTATTTGCAGGCTGAAAATAATTTTTATTCCAATTAGTTTTAGCATGGTAACTTATTGGTACATTTTTGAAAAATTCAGGAAGTTTCCACTTAGATCTGCTATATCCTTTTTTGGTCAGGACTAACGGAAAAGCTCACCTGTAGAAACACAATATGACATCCAAGCATTTAATTATGAGATTATCTCTTTCTGGCATAATAGCTATTGTACTGCGTTTCTGTCAAGTGGAACGGTGGTTAGGTAGCATGCTTTAA
>DAOVQH010000126.1 GCA_030628755.1 Candidatus Cloacimonadota bacterium
CATAACTTATGATTACCAGGAAACAGACACCGATACTTTGATTACCAATACAGTTTATTCCAGCCATGATATTACTATCTTTTACACCGACGATGAATATACCACTTTCCCCGGACAGTTGATTCTTTCCAATATCCAACCTATAAAAATGTTCATGAAATTTGATCTTCCTGATTCTATATTTACGAATGAAATAGAGTCCGATATTCAAGATACTGTTTTGTTTATTCAAAGATTAACAATAAACAAGGCTGATCTGATATTGAAAAATAACGGGGTTAATGCATATCCATTAGATGGAACTATTTACATCGATCCTTTTATTATGACAGCTGATAGTACTTCTTTGAACTGGGATGATACTTCATTTCCGTTGCTGTCAGAAGATGATTATGAAGACCTTTATATCAGTAGTTCATCCGATAGTTTAACCAGTGAAGAATTCAAGGTTGACATAATGAAAATTGTACAATCATTTACTTCCGGAGAATATGATAATTATGGTGTTATGTTAAAGTCAATATATGAGAATAAAGATTTCATTCACCTGGAATTCAATTTAGAACCAAAAATACAGATTACTTTTATTCCACCGTATCTGGATGAGTAATATTTGCGAGGAATTTATATGAGAAATTTATTGTTATTTTCAGTAATTTTATTTTTATTTATTTCCTGCATTCAACAGGATGATGAAGACATTGTAGCACAGGTTAACAATGAAAAATTAACTTCAGAGAAACTTAAATCTAACTTTTCTAAGGAAGAGTGGAAAGATATGAGTAATGAAGAAAAGCGTGAATTTGTGCAAGACTGGATACAATTAACTTTGCTTGCTCAAGAAGCTGACAGGCAAAATATATCCAATATTCCTGAAATAGAATCTAAAATAGAAACTGCAGGAAAAACGATTAAATCTAATGCTTTAATTGCTCAAAAATTATCTGATATCGAAATCTCTGAAGATGAATTATTCAATTATTATAAGATCCACAAAAGCAGATTCCAGACAAGCTCAACTGAATATAAAGTTCAGAGAATATTTACAACGGATGAATCGAAACTTGAAGAAATACGTCAGGAAATACAAAAAACATCCTTTACTGAAACTGCAAAAAAGTATTCAGAAGAAAAAGCTGGCAAAAATGGTGGTTATATAGGTTTTCTATCTGAGGATAACGCAGATAAAGCTATCTGGGATGCATTAAAATCATTAAAAAAGTATCGATTTAAAACTGTAAAGAAAGATAGGGGTTATTACATTCTCAGATATTATGATACAAGAAAAGTTTATAAAGACAGAATATTTCTGGAAGTCATCGATGAAATCAGAGAAGTTGTTCTGAAAAGCAGAAAGGAAGAAATATTCGATAACTTAATAAAAGAATTAAAAAAGAAATCGGAAATTTCGATTTCGATATAAATGAGATATGCAAAATACCCTTTTGTTGTCATTCCATACTTGCCTGCCCTGTTGCATAACGGGGATACGGAATCCAAAATTTTTTATTTAAGTGGATTCCCGTTTACACCCGTCTGCCCGTCTTGGCTCGGCAAGTCATCCCATTTATCTGGAAACCTAAATGTGCCAAGCCGCGACAGAGGCGCCGAGACCGACGGGAATGACAAATGAAGTGAAATTATCTATTTTGAAGAACTCATTTTTAATATAAATAATCGGAGTTATAATGAAAAAAGTATTAGTGATATTAATTGTAGTTTTAGTTATCAACATCAGTCTATTTGCGGAAACTGTCGGTAAAATCATAGCCAAAGTTGGCAGGGAAATCATTCTTCAAAGTGATCTTGATAAAAGAATACAACAAATCGATGCAGCTGGAATGCTCTCCCCAGAGATTACGAAATCTGATATACTAAACGATATGATCGAATCGGAGATAATTCTTCAAAAAGCGAAGCAGGAAGAATATGAAATTGATGAAGAACAGATAAAAGCAATGGCAGAAAGTCAGATTAAACAGATCGCTTCCCAATTTCCATCTGAATTTGAATTCAAAAAGGAACTTAGAAGTGCTGGTTTAACTGTTCTGGATTTGAAAGAATATTACATTCAAATGATAACAGAACAAACCTTAAAAGAGAAGATAATTCAAAACAAAATAAAAAACAAGATTCATATAACAGAAGTTGAAGTTGAAGATTACTACAATGAACATAAAGGTGAAATTCCGCCACGTCCTGCAATGGATCAAATTGGTATGATAAAGCGAACGATAAAACCCGGTAAAGAAACAAACAATAAAGCGTTGGCAGAGATAAATAAATTGCGTGACAAACTCATTGAAGGAGCAGATTTTACAGAAATTGCAAAAGAGCACAGCGATTGCCCATCAGGTACATCAGGAGGGGACCTTGGCTTTTTCGGCAGGGGAACAATGGTGAAACCGTTTGAAGAAACAGCTTTTAATTTGATGCCAGGAGAAATCAGTGAGGTCATAAAAACAGATTTTGGATATCATATTATAAAAGTAGATGAGAAGAGGGAAGGTGAAGTAAAAGCCAGCCATATTCTTAAAAAGATTGAGCAAACAGAAGAAGATGTTCAAGCTACGATTAAGTTAATGGAAAACTTATTAGATAGATTAAATAAAGGTGAAGATTTTTTTGAAATAGCAAAAACATATTCCGAAGATGATTCAACTGCAGTTAAAGGTGGTATTATAGGAGAATTTCCGTCAAATAATTTACCTGAGTTTTATAAGGAATATTTTGAAGGTATAGGATACGGAGAATGTTCTTCTTTGATCAGAGAAGAAAACGATATATATATTTTTACCAAACTGAAACAGATTCCTGAAAGAACTTATAGATATGAAGAAGTATATGATAAACTTAGAGAATTAGTTATTTCTCAGAAAGAAATGCAACTGTATGAGAATTGGATTAAAGAACTGATTCAGGAAACCTATATTGAAATTCTTCTGGAAGAATAAGTAACACGAGTTCTCTCTACTTCCGAAGCTTCTGCTTCGGAAGTAGAGAGAAGATATATAACATAAGGAATTAATGAAATTGTCAGTTTTCTTTTCCACCCTTTTCGGTGTGGGTTATTTTCCAAAAGCTCCGGGAACAGCAGGAACATTGCTCGCTGCAGCAGTGTATTTTCTTTTGCCTGATAAGTGGTTTGGAAATGGTTTTTATGTTCTGGGATGCGTTCTGTTTCTAAGTCTGATCTCTGTTTTTGTTATTTCAAAAGCTGAAAAAATACTTGGTCATGACAGCAAAAAGATAGTTTTGGATGAATTCTTCGGGGTTTTTTTTGCTGTTATTTTTCTTCCTAAAACACTTTTTGTGATTATTATGGCTTTTTTTCTTTTCAGGTTTTTTGATATTTTAAAACCTGTTCCAGTGAACATATTACAGAAACTTCCAGAAGGTTGGGGAGTAATGGCAGATGATGTAATGGCAGGAATTTACACGAATATTTTCCTGCAGGTGTTAGTTAGAATTTTTCCAAATTTAATAAGATAGAAGGAGATAATTTATGTTTAATGTATTAATTGAAGCTGGAACACAAACAGTAAAACAACAACCTAATATTTTCGCTCAATTATTCCCGTTTATTTTAATGTTTGCAATTCTTTATTTTCTTATTATTCGACCACAGAGGAAGAAGCAAAGAGACCATCAAACAATGTTGGGTAATTTGAAAATAAATGATGTTGTTGTTACAAATGGTGGAATTATTGGTAAAATAGTGAATATTAAAAAGGATAAAAATACTGTTGTAATACGAGTTGATGAGACCGCAAAAACAAAAATTGAATTTCAAAAAGGTGCAGTTGTAGGTATATTAAGTGAGGAAAAGAAAAGCTGAAATTTTACCTGTAAGAATTTATGGAGACAGATCACTCCGCAAAATTGCTGAACCTGTAGATAAGATCACTGATGAAATCAAGGATTTTATTGCCAACCTCACTTTTACAATGTATGAAAAAGATGGAGTTGGTCTTGCAGCTCCTCAGGTTGGCAGGTTACTACGTATTTTTGTTGTTGATCCATTCTGGTTTAACGAAGAAAATGAGAAAAATCCTGTGGTTCTCATAAACCCAAAATTTCTTGAATTTGAAGGTCAAACTCAATCTGAGGAAGGATGCCTTAGCTTTCCAGATATTTATGAAAAGGTAATGAGAGCAAAAAAAGTTGTTATTGAGGGTCTGAATGAGAAGGGTAAAAAGGTTCATTACGAAGCTGATGAACTTTTTGCCAGAGTTCTACAACATGAGTACGACCATCTTGATGGAATATTGTTTATTGATAAAATGCCGAAATTAAGAAGAATGTTTTTAAAAAAGAGACTAAATGATCTGGAAAGTACAACCAGTAAAGATGGTGTAAATATCGGCTAAAATGGATATAAAAAGAATTATTTTTATGGGAACCCCTCGGTTTGCCATTCCTACCCTGGAACTTTTAGCAGAAACCAGATTTTGTCCGGTTCTTTGTGTAACTCAACCAGATAAGCCAAAGGGAAGAAAACAGAGGTTAGCATCTCCGGAAGTTAAGACTAAAGCGCAGAAATTAAATATTCCAGTAATTCAACCTGAAGATGTGAACTCAACAGAAATGATTTCGAAATTAAAGAAAATAAATACTGATATTATGATAGCAGTGGCTTATGGTGGCTATTTGAAAAAGGAGATTCGAAAACTTCCAAAATTTGGTTGTATTAATCTTCATCCTTCTATCCTACCGAAATATCGTGGACCTGCCCCAATAAATTATGCTCTGTTCAATGGAGATAAAACTACAGGAAATACTGTCTTCAAAATAACAGCAAAAATGGATGCAGGACCAATAATACATCAAAATGTAGTCAATATTAAAGATAATGAAAATTATACAGAGCTTTATGATCGTCTTTCAAAGATTGGAGCTGAAGACATCCTGAAAGTCTTAGAAACTATCGAAAAAGAAGGTCTTAATACAATTACCCAGGATCATTCAAAAGCAACATTCAGTCATAAAATAATGAAAGAAGACACATTTATAGATTGGAGTAAACCTGCAAAAGAAATAAGAAATAAGGTGCGAGGGTTAGCTGAAACTCCAGGAGCTGTAGCTTCGTTTAGGAATTTAAGTATAAAGATTATTGAAGTGGAGATTTTGAATAAAAAGACAAATTTGATTCCTGGAGATATTGTCGAGGTCATTAAAAACAAAGGAATAGTTGTTGCAACAGCTGATAATGATATATTATTAAGGAGAGTCCAGCCGTCCGGGAAAAAGATTATGACATCACATGCATTCAGTTTGGGAGCAAGAATAGAATCAGGAGAAAAGTTCAGCAATGGATTTTGAAATCAAAACAAGAGGGAAAGAGCTTTTCTTAGCACTGTCAACAGTAACCCTCATTTTAATGATGGTGATAACTACAGTTCTGTGGTGGTTTGTTTCACCCAGACTTCATGAAATAAGTGAAATTTTGGCAAAATTGTCTCTAACAGCATTAAGAATATTCTATTTTGTTTTAGTTTTTGGAACGGTTTTTGTTTATCTTACTTCATATTTTGAAAGGAACTTCTTAATAGCCCGTTTTGCTGTTCGTTCATTTATCAGAATACTCTATCCAATAACTGTGTTTCTTGGACGGATTTTTGGAATATCAAAAGAAAGATTAAGGGAATCGTTTGTATATCTCAATAATTCGTTCATAAAAGCGATAAAGAAAAGATTTGATTCCCACGAGGTATTAATTTTGTTACCACATTGCTTGCAATGCACTGAGTGTGAAATTAGGATTACTGTTGATATTAATAAATGCCAGCAGTGCGGGAAATGCGATATTGGCGAACTAACGAAACTTGCTAAGAAATATAATATTCCACTTGCAATTGCAACAGGGGGAACAATAGCTCGAAAAATTATTGTGGATCACAAGCCAAAATTTATTATTGCTGTTGCTTGTGACCGTGACCTGGTTGATGGCTTGCGTGAGGTTTTTCCAATACCAGTTTATGGTGTGTTGAATGAACGTCCTGAAGGACCATGTGTAAATACTAAAGTAGAAGTAAAAAAAATCGATTTAGCCTTAGATGGTTTACTTAATAAATCATGATAAAAAAAAGAGAAAAAAAGAAATTTAAACGTAAAAATATTAAGATTCAAAATATTAAAATCAATGATATAGAAAAATTTGAAGAAGAAGATATAATTGAGGAAAAACGTGCGGAAAAAAAGATTATCGAAAAGGGAGAAATTAGTAAGAAAGCTAACCTTGAACTGAAGAAAGGACGTATTCTCGAAGTTAAATCAAACTATCAATGCTTGGTTGACGTAGAAAACTCTAAAATAGCATGTTCCTTAAGTGGAAGGTTAAAGCAGGTAAATTTCAAAACTCGCACCCTTGTTGCAGTTGGCGACTATGTACATGTTGATTTTTCAGATATCCCCAGAATTGAGGAAATACTGCCCAGAAAAAATTCTATCTCAAGATTTTCAGAAGATGATTTTCAAACTGAAATTATCATAGCTGCAAATATAGACCAGGTTGTTATTACTTCTTCTTTCAAAGAGCCGAAACTAAGTTTTGGCTTAATAGATAGATATATTTGTGCTGCTGAAATAAATGAAATAATCCCCATCATTTGCATAAATAAGATAGATTTAGCTGATAATCTGGAAGCAGTAAAAAAGAAAATGGAATTTTATAAAAAAAATGACTTTATAACAATCTATACATCAGCAGAAACAGGACAAGGAATTGAAGACATCAGAGAAGTGTTAAGAAATAAAGAAACAGTTTTTTCGGGTCATTCAGGCGCAGGAAAATCATCTTTAATCAACCTTTTGCAACCAGGAATAAATTTAAGGGTAGCTGAAATTAGTGATTATAGTAAGAAGGGTATTCACGTGACGAGCAGTGCACGATTACTCGAGTGGAATTTTGGTGGATATTTAGTTGACACTCCTGGAATAAAAACCTTTGGTTTACACAGAAAAGATAAAGATAGCATCCCAAGGATATTTCCTGGAATTTCGGAATTTGCAGGTGATTGCAAATTTAAAAATTGTACCCACACTCATGAAAAAGATTGCGCAATTAAAAAGGCTGTTGAAAAAGGATATTTTCC